>JAFGWD010000254.1 GCA_016937315.1 Rhodospirillaceae bacterium | reverse complement strand
GGCTTTCCTTGGTCAACAGCGGGCGCGTCCCCAATTGGAAGGCAACGCGGCCGATATCCGCATTGTCGATCCAATCTTCCCAATCGGACAACGACCAAACACCACCAGCCATCACCACCGGCACATCATTAAGACCAACCGCATTCATTTCACGACGCAAATCCACAACACGCGGATAGGGGGCTTCGGGATGGGTCGGGCTCTCGGTGTTGGACAAGCCATTGTGTCCACCGGCCAGCCAGGGGTCTTCGTAAACGACACCGCCCAGCCACTCTTTGCTCTTGTGATAAGAACGCTTCCACAGCGCACGAAAAGCACGCGCCGAAGAGACAATGGGGTAGTAGTGCACACCATGCTTCGCGGCAATTTCCGCCAGACGATAGGGCATCCCGGCACCACAGGTGACACCATGGATCAATCCCTTGGCCTGCGACAGGATGCCTTCAAGAATCGGTTCGCAACCGCCCATTTCCCACATTACGTTCATGTGGATGCGGCCTTCGCCGCCAGAAACATCATGGGCCAGACGCGCCTGCGCGACACCACCCTGAATGCCAAAGGCGATCAGTTCTTGGTGACGTTCACCGCGCGTCTTTCCGGAATAAATCATGGGGATCAGACGACCGGTTTCGTCATAAAAATCCGCATTCACCCCGGAGAACGTACCAACACCGCCTGCAGCGGCCCATGCCCCCGCGCTGGCCCCCGTCGACACGCCAATACCTTTGCCGCCCTCGACCAAGGGCCACACATCTTTTCCCGAAATACAAAGCTTTTTGAGGGCTTTCACGCCACCGTTCTCCACCCGCACCGGCGAAGATCCGAGACCTCGCCGTTGTTGTCCCGACGCACGCGGCGAACCGCGCACACGCTCCCCTCTCGACTCGTGGGCGTCGCGCATTCCCCCGAATGGCGATGCCGGAAACCTGTACCCCAGACGTCACAAAAATGCAAACGCCACAGTATTGGCCCAGCCCCCAATCTCACCTTTCCCCCCGCGCGAACGCGGGGGGAAAATCGCAGCATAATGATCAGTCGGCCTTCGGTGCCGGCGGAATTTCTTCGCCGGTTTCCTGATCCACGACCTTCATCGACAATTTAACCTTGCCGCGATCATCAAAGCCCAACAGCTTGACCTTCACGGAATCGCCGACTTTAACCACATCTTCGGGGTGGTTAACACGCTTTTGCGCCAGTTCTGAAACATGGACCAAGCCATCGCGGCTGCCCATGAAGTTGACGAACGCGCCAAACTCCAGAACCTTCACCACTTTGCCGGTGTAGATCACACCAACTTCCGGCTCCGCAACGATGCCCTTGATCCAACGAATGGCGTCTTCCTGTGCATTGATATCAACGGCGGCAACACGAATGGTGCCATCGTCTTCGATATCAATCTTGGCCCCAGTGGTTTCGCAGATCTCGCGAATCACCTTACCGCCGGTCCCGATCACTTCGCGGATTTTTTCCTTCGGAATCGAGAAGGTGGTGATGCGCGGCGCGTTACCGGAGACTTCATTGCGTGCATTGGACAACGCTTTTTCCATCTCACCCAGGATATGCAAGCGACCTTCGCGGGCCTGGCCCAACGCGATCCCCATGATTTCCTTGGTGATGGACGTAATTTTGATATCCATCTGCAACGCCGTGATGCCGGATTCCGTTCCCGCCACTTTGAAGTCCATATCACCCAGATGATCTTCATCACCCATGATATCGGACAACACGGCGAAGCGGTCGCCTTCTTTGATCAGGCCCATGGCGATACCCGCCACCGGGCGCAGCAAGGGCACACCCGCATCCATCAGCGACAACGAGGACCCACACACCGTCGCCATAGAGGACGACCCATTGGACTCGGTGATCTCAGACACAACACGAATGGTATAGGGGAAATCCTCCGCCTTCGGCAGCAAGGGCTTCACAGCACGCCAAGCCAGCTTGCCATGACCGATTTCGCGACGGCCCGGAGACCCCATACGACGCGCTTCACCCACCGAGTAGGGAGGGAAGTTGTAGTGCAGCATAAAAGCGCTACGAGACTCGCCTTCCAACGCATCAATGATCTGCTCGTCCTGACCCGTTCCCAGCGTAGCAACCACCAATGCCTGGGTTTCGCCACGGGTGAACAGAGCCGAACCATGAGCACGCGGCAACACGCCGACTTCCGCTTCGATAGGACGGATCTGCGCGTTATTGCGTCCGTCGATCCGCACGCCGGTATCGAGAATCGCAGACCGCACCACGTCGGCTTCCAATTCCTCGAACAGGTCCTTGGCACCCGCAGCATCTACCGTGGTGTCATCCAACAAACCAACCGCTTCGGCACGAACCGCCGCAACCGCTTCCTGGCGAACCAGCTTCGCCTTGATGCCATAGGCTTCCACAAATTTGGCGCGGACCCCAGCGGCTTCAAATTTTTCCTTGGTCATCGCAACCGCAGGCGGTGCCGGCGGCACATCTCGCGGTGCTTTCGCACAGCTTTCGGCCACGTCAATGATCAAATCAATCACCGCCTGGAAGGCATCATGACCAAACGTCACTGCACCCAGCATAACCTCTTCGGTCAGCTCCTGCGCCTGACTTTCGACCATCAGAACACCCTCGCGGGTTCCTGCAACCACCAAGTCCAGTTCGGATTCGGCGATCTGTGCAATCGTCGGGTTCAGGATGTACGCGCCATCCTTCAAGCCAACCCGCGCACCAGCAATCGGCCCTAAGAAAGGCAGGCCAGAGATCGTCAGGGCAGCGGACGCACCGATCAGTGCCACGATATCCGGCGAGTTGTCCATGTCATGGGACAAAACCGTGCAGACAACTTGCGTTTCGTTCCGATAGCCATCAGCAAAAAGCGGGCGGATCGGACGATCAATCAGGCGGCTGATCAGCGTCTCAGCTTCCGAGGGACGACCCTCGCGTTTGAAAAAGCCGCCCGGGATTTTGCCTGCCGCAAACGCTTTTTCCTGATAGTTCACGGTCAGCGGAAAGAAATCCTGACCGGGTTTGGCCGACTTCGCACCGACCACCGTACACAGAACCGTCGTTTCGCCATAGGTCGCCATCACGGCACCATCAGCTTGGCGTGCGATCTTACCGGTTTCCAAAACCAGCTTGCGCCCACCCCAGAGCAGTTCCTTACGAGTCACATTAAAGAGAGACATGCATCATTTCCTTTGGGTTTTGTTCGGCGGCTTCCGCGCGGTGGCACCATACACGGCGCACCCTCAATCGAACACCTTCGCGGGAAACCGAACGATGTTCCGTCACCGACGGCCTTTTTTCCCGAAACCCAACCGGGAAAAGGCGAACCGGCGAGACATCCCTGACATCCCGCCGGTTCCGCATCGGTTTAGCGGCGGAGCCCGAGCCGCTGGATCAAGCCTTCGTAACGCTTGACATTCTTGCTTTTCACATAATCAAGAAGGCGACGACGCTGACCCACCATGATCAGAAGGCCACGACGAGAGTGGAAATCCTTCTTATGTTCTTTCAGGTGTTCGGTCAGGTTCTTGATGCGTTCGGACAACACCGCCACTTGAACTTCCGGCGACCCAGTGTCGCTTTCATTAATGGCGTATTCTTTAATCAGTTCTTGCTTGCGTTCCTGCGTGATCGACACCGGATTCTCCATTCTGATGTGTATGAATGACGCGCACAGGTTTCAACCGATGGTCTTCGACCCGTGCGATCGCAACCACCCGATCACCCAGCATCGCCCGTATCGCAGGCGCCGTGGCGGCTTCGGGGCAGGATTGGCGCCGCAACAGCGGCAAAAGAGCCAAAGCCTGACCGTTGGCAAGGTGGTGGGCCTCTTCCTCCGTCAAGGCCAGCGCCGGGATGTCGTCCAGCGCGGTCGAAACAGAGCGCAATAGGCCCAAGGACGGCGCACTATGCCCGAGGGATAGCAGTTTATCCAGTGAAATCGCGTCCGCTTCGGAAAATGGACCGCACCGGGTTCGACGCAGTGCGGCAACGTGTCCGACCGTACCAAGAGCGACCGCGATGTCCCGCGCCAAGGACCTTATATAGGTGCCCTTGCCGCATTCCGCGATGAAGACAGCATGGTCAGCATCCGGCATGTCGACAAGATCAAGGGCATAGACCACAACGGCACGCGCCTGAAGATCAGGTGTCTGTCCATCACGAGCCAGATCATAAGCCCGCTCGCCATTGACCTTGATGGCAGAAAAACGTGGCGGGATTTGTGAAATTGTACCGATAAAGTTCGGCAGCACCCCACGGATGGCCTCCGCGTCGGGACGAACCTCCGAAGTCTCCGAGACCGCACCCTCCGCATCCTCAGTCTCGGTGGCAATACCCCAACGCACCGTGAAGCAGTACGCCTTACGCCCATCCATGACATAGGAAACGGTCTTCGTCGCCTCGCCAAAAGCAATCGGCAAAATCCCGGTTGCCAACGGGTCCAACGTCCCACCGTGTCCGGCCTTCGCGGCATCGAACGCCCGCCGAACCTTGCCCAAGGCTGCGGTAGAGGTAATACCGTACGGTTTGTCCAGAACCAACCAACCGTCGATGGTCTGTCCGCGACGCTTACGCGCCATGCTCGTCATCTCCGTTGTCGTCATCGGATTTCACGAGATCACGCGCCACTTCAGGACGACGCAGCACAGCATCAATATGACTGGCTTCATCAAAACTCGCATCGGCGATGAAATGCAGCGTCGGCGTATACCGCAAGCGCAGGTTTTTCGCCACCAACCGATTGAAAGCCCAGGTATTTTTGATCATGGCCGCAAGAACTTCGTCCAGCCGCAAGCCCCCCAACGGCATCACGAACGCCGTCGCATGACGCAGATCAGGGCTGACCCGAACTTCGGAAATCGTAACCGGAACCACATCCAAAACCGGATCGTGTAGTTCGCCACGCTCAAGAGCCTGAGCAATCAGGTGACGGATTTCCTCGGCCACACGAAGTTGCCGTTGCGATGGAGCTTGAATCATGGGGCAAATGCCTCCTGAAAAGAAGGTCGTGGGCAGCACCCACACCCGCCAAAGCCAACGCCCCGGCTCCTCCGGCTCATTTTTCCACCCTGTGGGATAAAACCGGCTCTTCAACAGCAGGCATTCATCACACTGACGTAAAAAACGCTATCCACGGAGTCCGAGGGCACAGCCCTTTGCGGGGTCCCGGGGCAAAGCCCCGGGAACGAACCGATACTACAGGGTAACCGCGATTTCCTCGATTTCGTAGCACTCGATGACATCGCCGACTTGGAGGTCGTTGTAATTCTCAAACGACATGCCGCATTCGTAGCCCTCACGGACTTCCTTGGCATCGTCTTTGAACCGCTTCAACTGACCAAGCCCACCCTCGTGAATCACCACATTGTCACGCAGCAAGCGGACCTTCGCACCACGGCGCACCACGCCTTCGGTGATCATGCAGCCCGCGACGCGGCCCACCTTGGTGATATTGAAGACCTGCCGGATCTCCGCATAGCCGATGAAGTTTTCCTTCAGCTCCGGTTCCAACATGCCGGACAGAGCCCGCTTCATGTCTTCAGCGACATCATAAATGATCGAGTAATAGCGGATTTCCGCATTATCGCGACGTGCCAAATCCCGCGCCTGAGCATTGGCCCGAACATTAAAACCGATGACCAGAGCGTGCGACGCCTTAGCCAGCGTCACATCGGATTCATTGATGGCACCGACTGCGGCATGCAGAACCCGAACACGAACATCATCGTTGCCGATCTTCTCCAAGGTTCCGACCAAAGCCTCGACCGAACCTTGCACATCGGCCTTGACCACCACCGGGAATTCCTTGGCCTCACCGGCCTGAATCTTCGCGAACATTTCCTCCATTGAGGAGCGTGCCGTCTTGACATGCATCGCTTCGCGGTCTTTGCGGCAACGGTAATCCGCAACTTCACGGGCCCGCTGTTCGTTATTGGTGACAAGGAAGTCGTCGCCAGCACCCGGCGTCCCCTGGAAACCAACAACTTCCACTGGCACACCCGGCCCTGCCATCTCCAGCTTCTGACCACGATGATCGGCCATGGCACGCACCCGGCCCCACTCCTTGCCGCCGATGAAAATATCGCCGACATGCAGTGTGCCACGTTGCACCAGAACCGTTGCAACGGAACCACGCCCCACTTCCATGCGGGCTTCGACCACCACGCCCTGGGCTTCACGCTCAGGGTTGGCTTTCAGGTCGAGGATTTCCGCCTGCATCAGAATGGCTTCTTCCAACAGATCCAAGTTGGTGTGTTTCTTGGCCGAAACCTCGATGCACTGCACATCGCCGCCCAAGGATTCCACCACCACTTCGTGGCTCAACAGCTCGGTGCGAACCCGATCCGGATTGGCACCCGGTTTATCCATCTTGTTGACCGCAACGATGATCGGCACCTGCGCGGCCCGCGCATGGCGAATGGCTTCGATGGTCTGCGGCATGATGCCATCGTCGGCGGCCACCACCAAAACGACAATATCCGTGACCTGAGCCCCACGCGCACGCATCGCGGTAAAGGCTTCGTGACCAGGCGTGTCAATGAAGGTGATCCGTTGACCCGACGTCATCTTCACCTGGTAGGCCCCGATATGCTGGGTAATCCCACCGGCTTCCCCTGCCGCCACATCGGTGGCACGCAAGGCATCCAAAAGCGAGGTTTTGCCATGATCAACGTGGCCCATCACTGTGACCACCGGCGGACGCGGCAGCAACATTGCCGCGTCATCAACCACACCCTTCAGGCCATCTTCGACGTCGGAATCGGCCACGCGCTTCACAGTGTGGCCAAATTCTTCCACCACCAACTGCGCGGTATCGGCATCAATCACCTGATTGATGTTCACCATCACGCCCAACTTCATCAGGGCCTTGATGACATTGCCACCACGTTCGGCCATGCGGTTGGCGAGATCCTGCACGCTGATGGCTTCCGGAACCACCACTTCGCGCATGACCTTTTCTTGCGACTTCGCCATTGCCAACTGCTTCAGGCGCTCTTTTTCGCGGGCACGACGCACAGCAGACAAGCTGCGACCGCGCTCCTCACGATCCCCATCGGACAATGCGGCGGTAATGGTCAACTTGCCCATGCGACGGCGCGGCTCGGTCTTTTTCGCGACCGGAACTTTGGCCGGAGCCGGAGCCCCAGGACGCGCCACAACCTTGCGACGCGCACGACCATCATCGTCCGAGTCACCGTCACCTTGCGCTTTTCCGCCATCGACATTGTCTTTTTTCGCAGGCTTGCGGACCTCGGCAGGTGTGACCGAGTCCACTTCCTTAGCCGGACGCGGCAATTCGGCAACCGCCACGGCAACATCCGTCGCCGCCTGTTTCGCGGCTTCCTCTGCGGCGCGTTTGGCCTCTTCCTCTGCCGCGCGACGTGCGGCCTCTTCCTCGACAAGACGGCGAGCGGCCTCTTCTTCGGCAAGGCGTGCAGCCTCAACCGCAGCACGCGCCGCTTCTTCCTCGGCAAGGCGTCGATTTTCTTCTTCGACTCGGCGGGCTTCCTGCAGGACGCGCAGACGTTGCGCTTTTTCCTGATTGGTCAGCAAACCGTCATCATTGCCGAACCCGGAATTCGAGCCGGTGGCAATGGTCCGTTTACGACGAACCTCGACCTTCACCTCTTTCGAGCGGCCATGGGAAAAGCTCTGGCGAACACGGCCTTTTTCAACCGTCTTCTTCAACTCCAGAGTCCCCGTTCGCAGGGTCAAGGGAGCCTTTCGATCATTATCCGTGGTATCGTCCGCCATCACTATCCTGATATCTACCGTTCATCGCGCCACAAAAGCGCACCGATGCCTCATATCCCGCGGTACGACGCAAGCCGCGCCATGTCTCGGGCAATCCGATCCGCAAGCGGACCTGCGGAAACCCACGCATGCACCGCACGCTCACGGGCAAACGAGATCCCCAACTCCTCGGCCGTCAGCGCTGCGGCGATCCGGCGAGGGGCTGCCCCCGCACGCCGCACATGTTGACCAATCTTCCGGCCACCATCTGCGCTTCCGTCACTCGCCTCAATCAGGCTTCCCGGCCCATCAGAGAGTGCCGCTGCGACTTTATCAAAGCCGCATAAGGCCCGCCCCGAACGCCGCGCCAACCCCAGAGAATCCTGGCAGCGCCGCAGCAAAAGCCGCTCAACCAAGCCGACCAAATCGTCGGGGACATTCACCATGCGACGTGCCACACGGTGAAAAGCCTTGCGCTTGACCGCCGTTTCTACCACATCCCGGCGTGCACTCAACCAAAAACCCCGTCCGGGCAAGCGCTCGTCGATATCCGGGACCACCTGATCCTCCGGTCCGAGGACAAACCGCAGCAACAAATCGGTTGACTGCGATTCGCCTAAGATCAAGCAACGGCGGTGCGGACCGTCGTCGTCACAGTCCGGAAGTTCAGGGATTTCCGTCATCCGCTTCTTCTACGTCCTCATCCGCGAACCAGTGGGCCCGCGCCGCCATAATCACGGCATTGGCCTCGTCTTCGGTCATCGCATCGGCACCAACAACTTCAAGCAGCTCATCGCTGGCGAGATCCGCGAGATCATCCAAGGTTTTGACCTCGGCCTCGCCCAACTTCACCAGCATCACCGGCGACAGCCCCTCAAGCGCGGACAACGCGTCGGAAACGCCCAACTCAACCCGACGTTCATCGGCGTTGCGGTCACGATCTTCCAAATAGGTCTGAGCACGACTTTGCAATTCCACCGCGATTTCGTCGTCAAAGCCCTCAATATCGCCCAAATCCTGCGCCGGAACAAAGGCCACTTCCTCGACAGAGGAGAAACCCTCACCAACCAAAAGGTGGGCGATCACCTCATCCACGTCCAAGGCATCAATAAACATCTTGGAGCGAGACTTAATCTCTTCCTGACGGCGTTCGGATTCTTCCTGCTCAGTCAGGATATCAATATCCCAGCCGGTCAGTTGCGAAGCCAATCGCACGTTTTGCCCACGGCGCCCAATTGCCAAAGACAGTTGATCATCGGGAACCACCACTTCAATACGGTTGGTTTCCTCGTCCAAAACCACCTTGGTGACTTCCGCCGGAGCCAAGCCATTGACAATAAACGTCGCCGGGTCCTGTGACCATTGGATAATATCGATCTTTTCGCCCTGAAGCTCACCAACCACCGCTTGAACCCGGCTGCCGCGCATACCGACGCAAGCCCCGACCGGATCAATGGAGGAATCATTGGACAGAACCGCGATTTTAGCCCGTGAGCCAGGGTCGCGTGCCACCGATTTGATTTCGATGACCCCGTCGTAGATTTCCGGCACTTCCTGAGCAAACAGCTTCGCCATGAATTGCGGGTGAGTCCGCGACAGGAAAATCTGCGGCCCACGCGGCTCTTGGCGAACCGCCATGATATAAGCCCGCACCCGATCCCCAACACGGAAGGTTTCGCGCTGGATCAGTTCGTCGCGGCGCAATAAGGCCTCTGCCCGACCCAAATCCACATAGATGTTGCCGAACTCGACACGCTTGACGAGGCCATTGACGACTTCACCGGCACGATTTTCGAATTCCATGAACTGGCGCAAACGTTCCGCATCGCGAACCCGCTGGACGATCACTTGCTTCGCGGTTTGGGCGGCAATCCGGCCAAAATCAATCGGCGGCAAGGGATCGATCCAAAAGTCGCCAACCACCAGCGCAGGGTCCCGAGCCAAAGCCTGGTCCAGCGTCATCTGGGTGTTGTCGTCCTCGACCTCATCCACAACTTCGATGTAGCGGGCAAGTTTGATCTCGCCGGACTTGCGATCGATGGTGGCACGAATGTCGTAATCGTGGCCGTATTTCGAACGTCCGGCCTTCTGGATGGCCGATTCCATCGCTTGAATCACTTCGTCGCGATCGATGCCCTTGTCGCGGGCGACCGCATCCGCAACCTGAAGCAATTCGGGCCGTGGCAATGCCGCTGTACGTTCCATTGCGTCCTTCCGCTTCCTTTAGGCTTGTTCTTTTTCCGCTGCTTTGATCAGTTCGTCGGTCAGCAGCAGTTTCGCACGCGCGAAATTCGTGAAAGGGATGGCGACCTCGCCGCCTTCTTCCAAGGCGAGCGCAATTGCGCCCTCATCGGTAAGGCCTAAAATTTTGCCCGAGAAGCGCTTGCGCCCATCTACCGGCATGACCGCTTCGACCTTGGCTTCAAATCCAGCAAAGCGCACAAAGTCTTCGCTGCGAGTCAAGGGCCGGTCAAGACCAGGAGAGCTGACCTCCAGCATGTACTTTCCCGCAATCGGGTCCGCAACATCCAAAAGGGCGGAAACCGCACGACTGATATCGGCACAATCATCCACCGTCATCGCCACACGATCAATACGCTCCGCCATAATCTGCAAAGTATGACGAGTCGTGCCGGTAAACTGCACCCGCACCAAATCATACCCCATATCGGTCAAGGACGGCAGAATCAAGTCTGCCACGTGCTTGGCGATATCCATGCGCTCTGGTTTCCCGCTTCATTCCGGCCATTGACGTTTGCACAAACAAAAAAAGTGGGCCACCGGCCCACCCTCATCGGCGCCCGTTGGCCGCTCCAATAAGAATGTCGAGCTCAATCTAGACGATCGTTCGCCAGAGTAAAGAAGAATCTGGGGCTGCATCCAGCACAGCCAACCAAATCAAACACGGGCAAGCAGAGGCCTCAGCCACGTGGTCGACGGGCAAACCGCAACACCACCGGAACCCGACCTTGCACCAGCGCCTTCTTTTCGTAACGTGTCGGCACCCAATCCGCAGGCCGCCCCAACCAATCATCCGGCGTGTTTGCCATCCACATGAAATCGGGGTGATCCATCAAATGCATCAATGCCCAACGGATATATGTCATATCATCGCTGGCTACCCGCAATTCCGCGCCGTCCTTCAGTAACCGCGCCAAAGCAGGCAGATTATCCGGCCCAATGAAACGACGTTTGGCATGCCGTGTTTTCGGCCAGGGATCGGGGAACAGCACAAAAGCCCGGTCAAGACTCGCTGCAGGCAAACGCGGCATCAATAAACGCACGTCCCCATGGCAAAGACGCACCGTCTCTTCGGCTGGGGTTTCATGGATCAGCGACAGCAAACGCGCCACACCGTTCAGGAAAACCTCACAACCGATGATACCAACATCAGGATGCGTGGCGGCCTGTCCCGCCAAGTGTTCACCACCGCCAAAACCAATTTCCAACCACAGATCAGAAACCGGTTTGGAAAACAGGGGGAGGGGATCAATGGGCGCGTCGCCCTCCGGCACCGCAATCGCGGGCAGAAGGGTTTCCATCAAGCGCACCCGACCTGGCCGCAAGGCTTTACCCTTGCGGCGGCCGAAAAAGTGGGGGTCCCGCGCCTCCGGCGGGAGGTCGGGGGTAAACATCACAACCTCGTTATGGCAAAAGATTGCGTAAGGGATCGACCAAATCACAGCGTTCCCACGAGAACCCACCGTCGGCCTCAGCCTCACGGCCAAAATGACCATAAGCGGCAGTACGCGCATAAATCGGACGATTCAGATGCAGATGCTCACGAATGCCGCGCGGGCTCAAGTTCATCAAACCCTGAAGAGCATCGCTGATCGCGGCCTCCGAAATCTTGCCGGTTCCATAGGTTTCAACATAAACCGACAACGGCTTGGAAACACCAATCGCATACGACAGTTGGATCAAGCAGCGAGTCGCCAAACCGGCGGCCACGACGTTCTTTGCCAAATAACGCGCCGCATAAGCAGCCGAGCGATCAACCTTGGTCGGGTCCTTGCCGGAAAAAGCCCCACCACCATGCGGCGCGGCACCGCCATAGGTATCCACAATGATCTTGCGCCCAGTCAGGCCACAATCACCATCCGGGCCGCCAATCACAAAGCGCCCCGTGGGGTTGACATAAAACTCGTCCTCAGGCGGCATCCAACCTTCAGGCAGCACCGCTTCGACGAACGGGCGCACCAAACGACGGATGTCCTCTTGCGAGGCCGATTCGACATGTTGCGTCGAGACCACCACCGAAGCCGCCCCCACCGGGCGACCGTTTTCATAACGCAAGGTCACTTGGCTTTTTGCATCCGGTGCAAATTCCGGGCGAATTCCCTGATGCCGCGCCGTCGCCATGTCCCGCAGAATACGGTGCGCATAAACAATCGGGGCGGGCATCAATTCTGGAGTTTCATCGACCGCATAGCCAAACATGATCCCCTGGTCGCCAGCGCCTTCGTCCTTGTTCCCAGCCGCATCCACGCCCATGGCAATATCGCTGGACTGGCTGTGCAAATAAATGTCCACAGCACAGTTTGCATGATGGAAACCATCTTGCTCGTAGCCAATCCCTTTCACCGCGTCGCGTGCGACCTGTTCCAACACATCAGAGGTAATCGTGGATGGGCCGCGAACCTCACCCGCAAGCACGATGCGATTGGTGGTGGCCAGCGTTTCACACGCCACACGGGCCTGTGGATCAGCGGCAAGAAACGTATCGACGACGGCATCGGAAATCCGGTCACAAACCTTATCGGGGTGCCCTTCGGCAACCGATTCGCTGGTGAACAAATAGTTTGATTGGAACACTGAAGGTCCCCCCCTCCTGATTGGTGCTACGCGCCCCGCCCTGCGGAAGGCTTCCACAGGGAAAAGTGCGATCCGATCCATTCTGGTAGAAACGGCGAAAGTCACCCCCGGCACGCATACCCAACGACCGAGAACGCTTTTTCTCGTATCCGAAGTGTTGGGATAATGCAAGGAACAGCTCTTCCTTAGTCGCGGTACAAGGAAAAAAACTGGGCTTTCGCGCCGTCAGACTCCGCTTGCGGGAGGCACCAGCGTCTCAGAAACACTTGCCAGAGCTTTAGCAAGATCAAAAACCCGTTTGCGTATCGTCGGGTCAGAAATCCGATAGTAGGCTCGCACCAGTTCCAAGGTTTCACGCTTGGTCAAGGGATCAGCCTCTATCGCCTCTGGCTCTTCATCAAGGCCGGAAATCAACCGGGGACTTTTCTCCGCAACGGTATTGGACATATCGTCATAAAAAAAACTGACCGGAACATCAAGAACACGGCTTAAATCCCACAACCGACTGGCCCCAACGCGATTGGTTCCGCGTTCATATTTCTGAACCTGTTGGAAGGTCAGACCCAAAGCATCGCCCAAGCGCTCTTGGCTCATCCCCAAAAGCGTCCGGCGCAAACGAATGCGTCCGCCAACGTGAACGTCAACGGGATTCGGATTGCCCTGCGGAGTCCGCCCCCGCGAAGATCCGCGAGATCGGGTCGCCTCTTGATTTCTTGTAGAATTACTTGGCATTTTCCTCTCCTGTGGAACCTGCCACCATTCTGCCCGGCGTCGTTCAACTCTCACGCACTTTATACATGCAGTTGTATGTCCGTCAACCGAGAATACCCCTCACCGCTTTGCATAGGATCGGAAAGAAAAGGCATACGAATATTACATGGGGTTTGAACGATCCCGATGCAAACGGGAACGCACAGCAAAATTAACGCCAAGAAAAAGCAGAATCAGCATTAGAGTTGGCAAGACATTACCCAAACCTGAGAACACCGTTTCCGGCAAGGGACGCGGCAGACCCGAGTCCACGACACCCCTTTTGCCAAGACCCAGACTCGCCACAACCCGGCCATAGGGATCAATCGTCGCACTAATCCCGGTGTTGGCTGCACGCACCACAGGCAAGCCGGTTTCAACTGCCCGCAAGATCGCCGCAGCCAAGTGCTGATGCGGCCCTGCGCTCACCCCGAACCATGCGTCATTGGTGACATTCAAAATCCAATCCGGGCGGTCCGACGCGTCGGTCACCGCTCCGGGGAAAATCACTTCGTAACAAATCAGCGGGCTGTACGGGGGCGTCTCCGCCAAGCGTACGGTACGCCGGCCCGGTCCCGGAGAATAGTCAACGCGCCCCGCCGCCAATTTTTTCAACGGCAACCAACGGCCTCCCGGCATGTATTCACCAAATGGCACCAAATGAGCCTTGTCGTGGACATCACCAATCTGCCCCTGATCGTTCAGAGCAATCACACTGTTCCACAGCTGAAAGGGTTGCCCTTGGGGTGAACGACGGGGAGCTCCGGTCATCAACCATCCCCCATGAGGAACCGCTTGTGCGAGCAGGTTACGGGCGAGAGCGTCTTCCGGTAAATCCAACGGAAAGGTTGAGGCGGTTTCCGCCCAGATCACATGAGTTCGAGTCTCCCACCCCGGAGACCGGCTAAGCAAAATCTGTTGCAACAGATTCTCCCGGCGCTGGCGGGGCTTCCATTTCTCGGTCTGCGGAATATTGGGTTGCACCAAGCGCACGGCGACATGCGGCTGCACCGGAGCAGGACCATCTGGCAAACGTATTTTGCCTCCCAGTCCCTGTGCC
>JAFGWD010000253.1 GCA_016937315.1 Rhodospirillaceae bacterium | reverse complement strand
TGCCAAGGTCTTGCGTCCGGTCAGCGCGTTGACCAGAGACGATTTGCCAACGTTGGAGCGCCCGCAAAACGCGATTTCTGGCAGGCCGGTTTGAGGCAACTGCTCGGCCTTCGCGACGCCGAGCATGAAAGTGCACTCTTGCGCGAAAAGGACGCGCCCGGTCTCCAGGCGCGTCCCGTCATCTTGATTGTGCGATATCTCGCTCATGGGGTCCTTATTTCTTCACATGGGCGTGAGCACGCGGTTTGTCGGTTTTCAACAACACCCATTGTTGCAGAATCGACAGCACGTTGGAGAACGCCCAGTAGATAACCAACCCAGCCGCAAATTTTCCCAGCATGAACGTGAACACGATGGGCAACATCTGCATGATCTTCGCCTGTGTCGGGTCCGGCGGAGCAGGAGACATCTTTTGCAAGAGCCACATGGTCAAGCCCATGATGACCGGCCATACGCCCAGGTGCAACATTTCTGGCGGATTCCACGGAATCAGACCCAGCAAGGTGAAGACGTTGGTCGGGTCCGGTGCCGAGAGATCGGTGATCCAGCCATAGAAGGGCGCATGGCGCATCTCGATGGTGATGAACAGCACCTTATAGAGGGCAAAGAACACCGGAATCTGAATCAGCATCGGCAGGCAGCCCGACATTGGGTTGGCTTTTTCCCGCTTGTAGAGCGCCATCATTTCCTTTTGCAGGTGCTGTTTGTCGTCCTTGTGGCGTTCCTGGAGGATTTTGACCTCAGGCTGAACGCGCTTCATCGCGTTCATGGAACGGTAGGATTTGTTGGCCAACGGGAACATCAGCAGACGCAATAAGACGACGAAACCCAAAATCGCGATGCCGAAGTTTCCAAACAGCTTGAACAAGTAGTCCAGGACGTAGAAGAACGGCTTGGTCAGAAAGTAGAACCAACCGAAGTCGATGGACCGGTCGAATTTATCGATGCCGTACTCTTCTTCGTAGGCGGAGATGGTTTTCACCTCTTTCGCACCGACGAAGACCCGGTTGGTGACTTCCTTGCTCTGTCCTGCTGCGATGCTCAGTCCGCTCATCAGGTAATCCACCTGATAACGATCCGTGCCGCCGGTTGCCGTGTGGATGAACTTGGCGTGGGAGGGAATCGTCTGGTCGAACAACAAAGCGGTCAGCCAGTACTTGTCGGTGATGCCGACCCAGCCCCCGGTGGTGTCTTTGCTGAACGAGTCCTTTTTCAGCTTTTCATAGGTGATTTCTTCCAGCGTGCCACCGACGACGCCCACGGGGCCTTCGTGCAGCACCGAATAGCCTTCCAGCTTTGGCAAGCCAACGCGGGCAATCAGGCCATAAGGGTAAAGCGTAACGTCACGGTCAGAATGGTTCTCGACCCGTTGCGTCACGGTGAAGACATAACGGTCGTCTACCGTGATGGTGCGGATGAAGGTCAGACCCTGGCCGTTGTCCCACCACAGCTCGATCGGAGCCTTGGGCGTCAACTCAGTGCCGTTGGCGGTCCATTGTGTGGTCGCGGTGGGAAGCGTAATGCCGCTGCCTGCTGCAACACTCCACCCCATTTCAATGAAATAGGGTTTTTCCGTACCGGATGGCGACAACAAAGTAACGTTGGGGCTGTCGGGAGCCTGAGTCTGGCGGAATGTGGCGAGTGTGATGTCGTCCAGGCGTGCGCCGGTCAAAGCAATGGAGCCGGTCAAACGCGGCGTCTTGATGGCGACGCGGCCACTTTCTGCAATCACCGTTTTGCGGTCACGCATAGCACGCGTGGCGTGCCCGGGGCTGGACCCAATGGCGACGTCCTGAGGTGCGGACGGTGCGGTAGCGTCGGTGGATGTTGCCGCTGAGGGCGGCACGTTTTGCTTCGGCGAGGCCTTCATAAAGAAGAACTGATAGCCGAGCAAAATGGCGATCGACAGGACCACCGCGAGGATGACATTACGCTGTTCGGACATCGTGAGGGTCTATCCAGTGTTGCGAGGACGGGAGGGCGAAGGCTCGGGGACCGGATCGTATCCGAACCCGCCGAAAGGGTGGCACCGCGCAAGGCGCCGGATGGTTAGCCACAACCCACGAATCGGGCCGTGTTTTTCCAGGGCTTCCAGAGCATAGGCCGAGCATGTCGGTTGAAACCGGCAGCGCGGGCCGATGAGTGGTGAAATCCCCAGGCGATAGACATGAATCGGCAACTTCAGGACCCAGATTGTGGCACTGGAAAAAAGCGCAGAGAGTCTGTGCCGTTCAAGGGTCATGACGAAGGCGTCCCATTGCCCTGTGGATCCAATGGCGCATCCGATGTCACACGCACAACAGCGGTGACGTCGGTAAAGCGCCCCAGACGTTTTAATGCGGTTTCCAAATCTTGCAACAGCGCAGTGAAGGGACGGGTTGCTGTTTGTGCTCGTCCGATCAGAACATAGTCGTATCCGGGGTCCGCATGGTCCTTGATAACCAAGTCGGCGGCGGCACGCAAACGGCGTTTCACGCGATTACGCACGACCGCACCGCCAACCTTGCGGCTGGCGGTGAAACCCAGGCGTGCGGTTTGTTCAGAACGATAAAGCGCTGGAGTCGCGACGGCCTGCAAGACCAAGCCGGGGGTCGCAGACTTGCGCCCCTGACGCGCCGCACGTAAAAATTCGGCGCGGCGTGTCAGTCTCAGGACCAGAGCCATGCCCGAAGTCCCGTCTACAAAGGAAAACTAGGCGGACAGGCGCTTACGGCCTTGCCGACGACGATTGGCAATGATGCGGCGACCGCCGACGGTGGCCATCCGAGAGCGGAAACCATGCCGACGCGCCCGGACCAATTTGCTGGGTTGATAGGTGCGTTTCACGCGTCCAACTCCTCTTTCACAGGGCTTCTTTTTGAAGGAGCCGCCTTATAGGGCGTCATCGCGGGCAAGTCAATGCGGATTATTTCTCGTGTCGCTTGTCTTCGGTCCCGCTGCCCGGCATCCTGGTTCTTGCCGTTGACGGCTTTGCCCTCTTGCCGGGGGTAAAAACGCCCCCACGTTATGACGAGGCGCATGCCGTCACGAAAAATTCAAGCAGAGGATACCGACGATGCAGACCATTGGCAACTGGATCACCGGGGTTCTGGCAGCGGCTCTGGGGCTTTTGGGGTTGTTTGTGTCCTCCCGCGCGAAGGATGATTATGTTTATGGTATCGGCCTGATTGTCACGGTTGCCTGTGCCTTGTTTGTGATGAGTCTGCTGAAGCGGGTCTTTGATCAGGCGGAGCACTCCTGATGGCGTGGGACCCGCAGCAATACGCCGCTTTTCTGATGAACGGGGCGCCGCCCGCGTGGGGTTTTAGGGCGGGTGTTCACACCTGGGGGGATGACATTGTGCCCGGCATCCCTAAGTGTCTGTTCGGAGGACGACTTCGCCGCGCAAGAGGGCAGGATATCCCATGACCGCCACCGACCACGCCGACCCCTATCTTGAGGACATCATTAAAGCCTTCACCATTGCCGCTGTGTTTTGGGGCTTGGTGGGGTTTTTGGTCGGCGTTTATATCGCCTTCCAATTGGCGTTTCCGCTTTTGAACTTGGATCTGCCCTGGACCACCTTTGGGAGGTTGCGGCCACTACATACTTCGGCGGTGATTTTTGCTTTTGGCGGCAATGTCCTGATTGGGACGTCGTTTTATGTCGTGCAGCGGACCTGTCGCGCATCGTTGTTTGGCGGTGAATCCTTGGCGCGTTTCGTGTTCTGGGGATACCAGTTGTTCATCGTGATGGCGGCTCTGGGCTACGTCCTGGGCGTCACGCAAAGCCGGGAATATGCCGAACCGGAATGGTTCGTGGATATCTGGCTGACGATTGTTTGGGTGGCCTATCTGGCGGTCTTTGCGGGCACGATCTTGAAACGTCGCGAACCCCATATCTATGTTGCCAACTGGTTTTACCTTGCCTTCATCATCACCATCGCATTGCTACACATTGGCAACAACTTGGCGGTGCCGGTGTCGGTCTTCGGGGCGAAAAGCTATTCCGCGTATTCCGGCGTGCAGGATGCTATGACCCAGTGGTGGTATGGCCACAATGCTGTGGGCTTCTTCCTCACCGCCGGGTTCCTGGCGATCATGTATTACTTCGTGCCCAAACGCGCCGCGCGTCCGGTTTATTCCTATCGTCTCTCCATCGTCCATTTTTGGGCGCTGATCTTCCTCTATATCTGGGCGGGGCCGCATCACCTGCACTACACCGCGCTGCCGGACTGGGCGCAGACCTTGGGCATGGTGTTTTCGGTGATGCTGTGGATGCCGTCCTGGGGAGGCATGATCAACGGCATCATGACGCTCTCCGGCGCTTGGGAAAAGCTGCGGACCGATCCGGTGCTGCGTTTTCTGGTGACCTCGGTGGCATTCTATGGGATGAGCACCTTTGAAGGTCCCTTGATGTCGATCAAGGCGGTCAATTCCTTAAGCCATTATACCGATTGGACGATTGGACACGTGCATTCCGGTGCCTTGGGGTGGGTGGCGTTTATTTCCTTTGGAGCGCTGTACCATTTGGTGCCGGTGCTATGGAAACGGGCCGGGCTCTATTCCATGCGTCTGGTCAGTTTCC
Organism: Rhodospirillaceae bacterium; assembly: GCA_016937315.1. Classification (GTDB taxonomy): domain Bacteria; phylum Pseudomonadota; class Alphaproteobacteria; order Rhodospirillales; family Rhodospirillaceae; genus Oleispirillum. Next base: position 1,222 of record JAFGWD010000253.1, on the reverse strand, counting down.
ACTTCTGGATCGCCACCATCGGCATCGTACTTTACATCACCTCGATGTGGATTTCTGGCATCATGCAAGGCTTGATGTGGCGGGCCTATGATGAGTGGGGCTTTCTGCAATATTCCTTCATCGAAACCGTCGAAGCGATGCATCCCTACTATGTCGGGCGTGCCGTTGGTGGTGTTCTATTCCTGATTGGTGCGGTGATCATGGCTTACAATATGATCCGCACCATTCGAGGCGATGTGCGGGTCGAGCGCTCGTTCGAAGCGGCACCACGCGCCGTGGCGGTTGGGTAAGGGGACGCGTATGGGCATTCTCAAACAACACGGCAAGCTGGAACGGAATCTGTTGTTCCTGGTTCTTGGCATCTTTGTCACGGTGTCCATCGGCGGCATCGTCGAGGTGCTGCCCCTGTTTACCATCGAGTCGACGATCGAAAAGGTGCAAGGGGTGCGGCCGTATTCGCCATTGGAATTGGTGGGGCGCAACATCTATGTGCGTGAGGGCTGTTACCTGTGTCACAGCCAGATGATCCGGCCCTTCCGCGACGAATCTGAACGCTATGGTCACTACAGCTTGGCTGCGGAAAGCTTGTATGACCGGCCTTTTCAATGGGGATCGAAGCGAACCGGCCCTGATCTGGCACGGGTGGGCGGCAAATATTCCAACGAATGGCACGTCCGGCACCTGATTGATCCACGTGCGGTGGTTCCAGAATCGGTGATGCCGGGCTATCCCCATTTGGTGACGACGCCGGTGAAGGGGGATGACATCGCTGAACATCTCAACACCCTGAAATTTCTGGGCGACCCTTATTCGGACGAGATGATTGCGGCGGCCAAATCCGATTTGTCTGATCAGGCGACACCGGATGCCGATGTGGAGGGGCTGTTGAAACGCTATCCCAAAGCGGTGGTGGGCGACTTTGACGGACGTCCCGACCGGCTGACCGAAATGGATGCGGTGATTGCGTATTTGCAGGTTCTGGGGCGGATGGTGGACTTTACCGCGTTCGATCCGGCAACGGCGGATCGCTGAGGAGGCAACGATGCCGGAGGTTGTGGACTTTCTGCGGTCGATCTGGGGGCTCTGGTTGATGAGCCTATTCTTGGGCGTCATCGCCTGGGCCTATTGGCCGCGCAATCGCGCGCGTTTTGATGCGGCGGCGATGATTCCCTTGAATGACGATGATCCGCCGACGGACAAGCGGTAAGAGGCGAAGCATGGC
>JAFGWD010000252.1 GCA_016937315.1 Rhodospirillaceae bacterium | reverse complement strand
GGGTGTCGGGGCGGTCGTTGGCGCGATTCTCCAGCCCCACCGCGTGTAACAAGGCGCGAGCGTGTTCTTCCGTGTTGGCGCTTTTGCCGCGCAAGCGTGCCCCCAAGCGGACGTTGTCAAGGGCCGACAGCCAGGGCAGCAACAAATCCTTTTGCGCCATCCAGGCCAGGCGTCCCTTTAACGACGCGCCAGTAGAATCGCCGATGGTGGCTCCGTGGGTGGGGATCAATCCAGCAATCAGGCGCAGCAGGGTTGTCTTTCCAACGCCGGATGGACCAAGAATGCCGGTGAAACGTCCGGCCTCGGCCTGAAATGTTAGGTTTTCGAAAATTATGGTCCGGCCCAGACTCAGATGCACGCCGGTTACGTGGATGCTGGGCGGTGGGGTGGTTCGGGGAGTTGGGGATGAAATCGGCATGCTGATGGTCACGTCCCTACGCCGGTTCGAACCGGATCAGGTTCTCGGAGTCGCCCCGGAACAGAGGCCTCTCAGCCGCTTTGGCGGCTCCCCCCGTGAAGGAATGCGGAAGGCTGGTTCCGCACGGTCTCTCCTTGTATGGTGTGGGGGCTGATACAGGTCAAGGGCGTAACGTAGAGAAGAGGCTTAATCGTGATCAGGCGTTGCGCGGCTTTCTTATTGGGGCTGGGGGTTTTGTTGCAGGCACAACCCGCTGGTGCGGAATCATTGACCTTCCCCTTGGATGTGATACGTGGGGCGGTGGTGGTGGCACGGCTTCAGGTGGAACTTGCTGCAACTCCGGAGTCGCGGGCGATTGGCCTTATGGGGCGTGATCGCTTGGCTGTAGATGCGGGTATGCTGTTCGATTATGGGCGTCCGGTGATGTCGCGGATGTGGATGCATCAAACCCGGATCCCCCTGGATATGCTGTTTGTTGATGCGGACAGAACCATCCGCCACGTCCATGCCATGGCGCGTCCCTTTGACGAGACCGTCATTGCCTCGCCGGTTCCGGTGCGTTGGGTTCTTGAAGTGAATGGGGGGGGTGCCAATGCTCTTGGCATCCAGTCTGGGGACCGGATTTTCCTGGAGCAAAGTCCCAGAGTTTCATTGCCTCACTGAAAAGCATTGCCTTGTGACGGGGAAATCCATATTTTCCACCCCACGGGGTGTAGCTCAGCCTGGTAGAGCGTCGGCTTTGGGAGCCGAAAGTCGTAGGTTCGAATCCTATCACCCCGACCACGCCATCCTCGGCGTGGCAGCAGCGAAAGGGAAACGCCATGGCGAAGGCCCGGATTTATCAGCCAGCCAAGACCGCGATGCAGTCGGGACGAGGCAATGCTGCAAAATGGATCCTGGATTTCGAAGAGACGGAAAAACGTTTCACTGACCCCCTGGTGGGATGGGTCGGGTCTGACGATACCTTGACGCAGGTTAAACTAAAATTCGATAGCCGCGATGCGGCGGTGGCCTTTGCTGAGAAGAAGGGCCTGGACTACACGGTGGAAGAACCTAAAACCCGCCGCTTGGTTCCGAAAAATTATTCCGACAACTTCGCGTATTCGAAGCTGTCCTGACGGTTTGGGGCGCCTCAGGCCCCTTTCGCGCCCTTAGCTCAGATGGATAGAGCATTCGCCTTCTAAGCGAACGGTCACAGGTTCGAATCCTGTAGGGCGCACCATTCCCTTTGTTTTCCCGTTCCCCAGTCTGCTTTTTTTACGGCGCGACTCGTTTGTGTGCGTGTGCCTGCGGTTTGATGTGCGGGTGACGGGGGCTCACGTTCGGTCATCGTGACGGGGGAGGTCTGTCGATTGTGGTGGGTGTTTCGCACAATCTCTGTGCATTTTAGCCTAAAAAATAAGCATAAAATATAAATGACTTTTCTTTGTGCTGTTTTTAGAAATTATGCTATTTATCCGTATAAATTCATTGTCGTCGTTCAGGGATGCCCATGGCTCAGCGCCCCATTCGCCGCCGCACCAAACTTTCGGACGTCATCGTTCAGGATGTGAAACGCCTGATCGTCGCTGAGCGTTTGAAGCCTGGGGATCGAGTGCCCAGTGAACCGGACCTCATCGAAACCTATCGCTGTTCCAAGGGTACTGTGCGCGAAGCTTTGAAGGCGCTGGAGGTTGAGGGCCTGATTGTGATCCGCACGGGCCCCGGTGGTGGTGCGTATCTTGCCGATGCGGACAGTGAGCCTGCGGCGCGGATGTTGCGTAACTTTCTGCATTTTCACCATCTCGATGGTGAGGGTGTGTACCAAATCCGCAAGGTTGTGGAACCGGAACTGGCGGCTTCGGTTGTCGGGCATTTGGATGAAACGCAATTCACGGCTCTTGAAAACAACGTCATTGCGTGCAGCCGCCGTCCCGAATCCGAGGAAGAACAGCGTGTGCAGCGCATCCTGGAACTGGAGTTCCATAACATTTTGGCCGATGCCTGCCCGAATCCATTGCTGGCGTTCGTGGGGCGTTTCTTGAATGACATGCTGCGCGATCTGGTGGTCCTGAAAAAGGCCTACAAGCCAGAACGCCACCAGTTTGGCGAGGCCAATGTTTCTTATCACCGCCGTTTACTGCTGGCCTATCGCCTTGGCGACGTGACTTTGGTGCGCGTCACGATGTTGGAGCATATGCGGGATGCTGAACGGCACATGACGGCACTGGAAGGCGAGGTCGCAAATTCGTTTTTGTTGGATTTCCCCCAGATATGAATGACCTCGGGGGATGCGTAGAGTTTTTGTCATTGTCCGTGCCAACCGTTCTTAAAAAAAACAGAGTGAGGCTTCCATGAACAGACGTTCCTTCCTGAAAACCGGACTTGCGGCCACCACGATGTTGGCGGCGCCTGGCGTTTTGAAACCAGCCATGGCCGCTGCTCCGGTGACGATCCATGGCCTGAAGTCCATGTCCGGGGCTTTTGCCAGCTATGGCCAGTTTGCGGAGATGGGGTCCAAGCTTGCGGTGCAGGACTTTGGCCCGCTTTTGGGCGGGAACCCCGCCTATGTCACCATCGACACCGAAAGCAACGCCGGTAAGGCGGTACGTAAGGTGCAAGAAGCAATTCAGCAGGGCGCGACCTTCTTTGATGGCTGCACCTTGTCCTCAACCGCGCTGGCGGTTGGTAAGGAAGTGGCCAAGGGTGGTGGTGTGTTCATGACCCCGGCCGGGGCCGATGAAATCACCGGTACGGATTGTAATGCGTCAACCTTCCGTTGGACGGTGCCGACCTATGGCGCGGTTCATGAAACCGTTCGTCCACTGTCCAAGTTGCTGCCTAAGGCAAGGCGTTGGTACACCATCACGCCGCAGTACGTGTTTGGTGAGGCTCTGTTGACTGCGGCCAAGGACCTGTTCAAGGACTTGGGCGTCGAGCATGTCGGGAATAGCTATCACTCGATGCAGGAGCAGGAATTCTCCGGCTATCTAACCAATGCTATGGCCGCCCAGCCGGACGTTTTGGTTCTGCTGAACTTTGGTGGTCAGGCGTCCAACTGCCTGCGTCAGGCGGTTAACTTTGGCCTGAAAAAACAGATGACCATCCTGATGGTATGGACCGCAGGATTGGATCAGTTCCAGTCCTTGGGGCCGGACATTCTGGAAGGCGTGTATATGGGAGCCCAGTATTGGCACCAGGTGCAGTCGCCGATGAACATCGCCTTGGTCAAGCGGGTCAAAGAGGTTTACGGCATGTCGCCGAATTACCCCATGGCCGCTGACTATATCGGAACCAAGGTGATCTTGGAGGCGATCAAGAAGGCGGGTTCCACCAATGGCAAGGCCGTCGCCAAGGCGATGGAAGGCATGGCCTATGAGGGGCCGACCGGCAAAGAAAGCATCCGCGCCGTCGACCATCAGGTGATCAAGGACTATTACCTGCTTAAGGGCAAGGCAAAGTCCGCGATGAAGGATGCCGACGACCTCGCCACAGTGGTGAGTGCCGGTCAGTCATTCCCGCAGGGCGATAAAATCCTCTGCAAGATGGCCTGATCCAGACCATTCCGGACGCGGCGGGTTTCTCCGCTGCGTCCGTGATCCTCTCGCGGGGTGTGGCATGTTGAATTTGTATTTTTTTCTGACTTTGAACGGCCTGGGTTTGGGGATGATCTACTTCCTGATTTCCGTTGGGTTGACGATTATCTTTGGACTTTTGAATTTCGTGAATTTCGCCCACGGCGCGTTTTTCATGCTTGGCAGTTATCTGTGCTACGCGCTGTTGGCCTTAACGGGCCAGTTTTGGGTGGCTTTGATCTTTGGCCCTTTGATTGTCGGGGTGCTGGCCTGGGGGGCGGAAAAGGTTTTGATCCGTCGCGCCTATCATTTGCCACACACCTTCCACATCCTGATCACGGTTGGTATTGCCTTGATCCTCCAGGAAACCAGCATCCTGATCTGGGGGCCGGTTGGGAAAAGTATTCCGATGCCTGAGGCGTTGCAGGGTGTCGTGATCATGGGCAAGTTTGCTTATCCCAAATATCGCCTGTTTCTGATTCTGTTTTCGGCGGTGATCGGCTTCATCTTGTGGTTGCTTATGGAACGTACGCGCTTCGGGGCTTTGGTCCGTGCGGGTAGCGAAAGCACGGAAATGGTTTCCTTGCTGGGTGTGGATATTTTCAAGCTGTTTTCCCTGACTTTTGCTTTGGGCGTTGGCTTGGCGGGCATGGCGGGGGTGTTGTTCGGGCCGATCCGTGGCGCGGATCCCTTCATGGGGCCGGAAGTTCTGGGCGTGGCCTTTGTTGTTGTGGTGATTGGTGGCATGGGGTCGTTTACCGGGGCTTTGGTTGGCGGCTTGATGATCGGTTTGGTGCAAAGCCTGATGACCGCCATTTGGCCGGAAGGCGCGAGTTTGATGATTTATGGCGCGATGGCTGCCGTCATTCTTCTGCGGCCTTATGGCCTGTTCGGGAGGGCCTGAGGTGATGCGTAATCTGCTTAAGACGTCGGGCATCTTTGGGGGTATGACGCTGGTGGTGGCTGTGGTTCTGGTTTTGCTGCCGCTGCTTTTGCCATCGGCGACACTGGCCACCGAAATTCTGATTTTTGCCATGGCTGCATTGGCTTGTAATCTGTTGCTGGGGTATGGCGGACTGTTGTCCTTTGGTCAGGGATTGTTCTTTGGCGCGGGGTCGTATCTGTCGGCCTTGGCCATGATCCACGGCGGAATCGGTATGATTCCGGCGCTGCTGTTGGCGGCGGCGACGGGGGCGGTGATCGCCACGTTGGTTGGTGCGTTGTCGATCCGCCGCACTGGCATCTATTTCGTGATGCTGACCTTGGCTTTTTCGCAAATGGGGTATTTCCTCGCTTATACCTT
>JAFGWD010000251.1 GCA_016937315.1 Rhodospirillaceae bacterium | reverse complement strand
TTCTGGCGGGAGACACCGAAACCCCCGGCATTGGGGAGCCTGAGGCATGACCCCGTTTTCCAGTGATCATTTCCCCGACAATGTCCACATAGCTCTGGCGGACCCGTCATTACAAGCCGCCTTATTGAATGTGCGAACGACGTTTCGCAACAGTCGGGGGCGGGCGGTTGCCGAGGTGCCGGAGTTTGAGGCCTTGCGTACTGCGGGCGCGGGGATCAAACGGCATGTTCTGGAAAACCTGGACGCATATCTGGAACAGTTTGAAGCGGCGGCTATTGCGCGTGGCACCCAAGTTCATTTTTGTGCCGACGCCCATTCCGCATGCGAAACAATAGCGGCCATTTGCCGTGATCGTGGCGCGACGTTGGTGACCAAGGGCAAATCCATGCTCACCGAGGAAATCGGCCTGAACCCCTATTTGATAGAACAAGGGTTCACGCCGGTGGAAACGGATTTGGGCGAATACATCGTGCAATTGCGCGGGGAGCCACCCAGTCACATTATTGCCCCAGCCTGTCATGTGAAAAAGGAACAAGTGGCGGAGACGTTTCGTCTCGCCCACCCAAACCGTCCGGTGGATCGTGATTTATCTACGCATGACGCGCTGTTGGCTGAGGCTCGCGCCGAACTTCGCGCCCGGTTTCTGGCGGCAGATGTCGGAATTACCGGAGCCAACATGTTGATTGCAGAAACCGGTGATGCGGTTTTGGTAACCAACGAAGGCAACGGTGACCTGACGCAGAATCTGCCTCCCTGCCATATCGTCGTCGCATCCATTGAAAAGATTGTTCCGACCCTTGAGGACGCGGCCAGTATTTTGCGTCTGTTAGGGCGTTCCGCCACCGGACAGGCGGCGTCCAGCTATACGACACTATCGGGGGGAGTGCGGCGCCCCGGTGATTGCGATGGTCCGGTTGCCAGTCATGTGGTGATCCTCGACAAGGGGCGTAGTGCATTCTTGGGTGGGCCATTTGAAGACATGCTGCGGTGCATTCGGTGTGGTGCATGCATCAACCATTGTCCGATCTTTGCTGCGATTGGTGGTCACGCCTATGGCGCGGTTTATGTTGGGCCTATGGGGTCGGTCCTGACGCCTCTTTTGGAAGGGTTGGTGGCTGCACGGTATTTGCCGCATGCCTGCACCATGTGTGGGCGTTGTGCCAAGGTCTGTCCGATGCAAATTCCTTTGCCGGATTTGTTGCGGCGTCTACGTGACGATACCCATGAGCGTGACTTGACCTCGGTGCAAAGTCGGCTGGCCTTGCGTGTGTGGACTTTTCTTGCAGAACATCCGATCCTGTTTCATGGCGTAAACTGGATTGTGGCTCTGGTTTTGCGGATGTTCGGGCGGCGTGCCGGTGTACTCCGGCGGTGGCCGTTGGCGAGCGGTTGGACGGCGTCCCGCGATTTGCCGGTGCCACAAGCTGGGGGATTCGTTGGTCGGGTGAACCGGGACAAAAGCTAATGCGCGTGGAAGGACAAAAATATGGTCAATGAAACGCGGAAACAGCGACAAGAAAGAGAATTCGACTATCGTGTTTTGCAGCACGGCATCAGTTCCGGCCGTTTGAAAATGTTCACGGATTTTCGAGTCTTCAACCAGGGACGATCACCGACCTATAGTCCTTGGGATAATGTTGCCCCGTTGCTGATCATGGTGTTGATCAGTTTGGGACTTTTGGTTGTGGTGGGAATCATTGTGGGCGTCTTGGCGTTGGTCCTGTCGGTGGTCCTGTACGCCTTCTTCATCCGCTTGTGGGTGATGCACCGCCTGCATGAACGAACGCGCCAAGCAATGATGCAGAATCTCAGCAACTGGGATTTGCTGTGGAGAATGGGCGGCGTTGTGCTGTCCAATGAACGCACAGGCCAAATGTGCCATGCACCAAATGGCAATTGGCGGGCTTTTGTGACGAGCGGCTTGGCCGATATCGTTGCGGCTCTGCGTGGCGATGCCGACATGGCGAGCTTGCGTGAAGATGGGAATTTGCCCCAAGGCAAAGGCCGATGACTGTATTGGAATCTCGGGAAACGGTATTGTCTGCGATTCGTGCGACACGGCGTGGTGATGCCGATAGCCGCACCGCTGCGGTGGGCCGCCGTCTTGCTGATCCGCCGCGAGGCCCAGGGCTGTCACGGGTTGCTGTGGCTTTGGCCAACGGGCGTAACCTGGCTGAAATCTTTTGTGATGCGGTACAGGCGTCTGGTGCAGTGGCACTGCGGGTTGCTGATGATGCCGCCGTAATTGCGGCGATTCGAGGACTCTTCGTGAAGTACGGTCTTTGTGGGCCGGTTGTTCGTTCTGATGATCCTGGGTTTTTGCCTCTGGATGACCTGTCTGAAGGGGTCCACATCGGCGCGGCGCGGCCAGAGGATCGGGTTGGCATTGTCCGCGCCTATTCTGGAATTGCCGAAACCGGAAGTGTGGTTTTGGTCTCTGCCCCGGAAACCCCAACCACAGCTAATTTTTTGCCGGAAACGCACATTGTTGTAGTCTCCGCCAGAGCCATTCACGTGGCCCTGGATGATGCTCTGGCAGCACTTCGCGTTTTGCCGGTTCAACCGCGCACCGTCAATTTAATTACGGGTCCGTCTCGAACCGGAGATATTGAACTGACGTTACAAGTCGGTGTGCATGGTCCACGTGCCGTCTTCGTTGTGGTCAAGGACGATGACTGAGGCGAAACCCCCGCGTCGTAAGTCCCGGTCGTTGATCACGCCCGAGGATGTGAGGCTATGGGCGCAAATGACCCGCCATGTTACGCCCCTGCCCCATGCCGTGCCGATTGTTGTTCCGGATGCAGAACAGGATCAGGAGCCACCGGAAACGCCGGATCTTCCCAACTATCCTGGGCCACGTTTGATGCCGCGAATAATTACGCCTGTTCCGACGGGGCGGCGGCAGTCTGCATTGACCCATGGATCAACCGCAGGCGTGGATAAGCGAACCGCTGAACGATTCAAAAAGGGCGATATGGAGATAGAGTCGCGCCTGGATTTACATGGGATGACGCGGGATGCGGCGCATGACGTTTTGCATCGTTTTATTTGTAGCTCTGTTGCTGCGCGGCGGCGGCTGGTTCTGGTGATTACTGGCAAAGGTCGGCAAAGTGATGGTGAGGGTATTCTTCGAGCCGAGGTTCCTCGTTGGCTGAATGAACCAGGTCTACGGTCCCTGATTTTAAGTTTCACCTATGCCCAGCCACGCCACGGCGGTGAAGGGGCACTCTATGTGTTCTTAAAACGAGAGCGGAACAAATGACGCCATTTGGTGCGCGGATGCGTGAATTACGGGCCGCACGAGGGTTGTCCCTTTCACGTATGGCGGCGGATTTGAATATCTCTGCAGCTTATCTCTCGGCTCTTGAGCGGGGCCATCGCGGACGCCCAACGCCTGGTCTGGTTCAGCAGATCTGTGGCTACTTCGGCTTGATCTGGGATGATGTTGAACATGTGAAGCATTTGGCTGCACGGTCTCATCCGCGTATCACCTTGAATACGGCGGGCCTATCACCAGAGGTCACATGGCTTGCCAATGATTTGGCGGCAATGATCCGCGATTTGCCTGATGATGGGGCGCGTGATCTTCGGAACCGCCTTGCGGTTCTGTGCGGCAAAGAACCGGAGTAATGGCGATAAAAAAGGAGTCCCCCCGGAATGGGGTCCCTTTTTTCATTTCTTTTACGTAAAGACCTATTGGATAGAATCTAACGCTTGGTGCCCACACTTAACGGCTGTGATGATCTTTTCGGGATCGGCGGTCCAAGTGAATGCCTCGGATTTTGGTTGGTGTCTTTAAGGAAACGATTGATACCAACCTAGAGATCGACAATCGGCAGAACACGCCGCGCTTGCTCAGTTTAGTGAAGAAGCCTTCAACCGCATTGAGCCTAACCTGATCCGTGCTATGGTTTGACCATGGTCGCGCAGATGCTGACGCCAAAGCGGCGCAAGGGCGTGCCCTCCAACCATTCCGCGATCGACCGCAAACGCGGATAGTGCTCGAACGGTGGCATCAAATACTCAGCCTGGATATCCATGAAGCCTGCATTTTGCACCATCTGTACAAGAGTACGGACGGTGAAGACGTGAGCCGTCGCCTGCCCCATGAGGAGATCGCGGTCCGCAGTAATATCACCATCAAAGAAGCTATTCGTCCCCCGGATGGCATAGACAAATTCCCCAGTGGACGGATTGAAATAGAGCGCCGCGAAAAAACCCGTGTCCGGATTAGGATAGCTTTTCACTCTTTCCCAACCGTCGGGAGCCCCACTATCGTTGTATACATCCTTACTCAACTTCGCCAATTCAGATTCCGCAACCATAGCCCCCTCCCCAAAACAGCCCGATCACCCGCCAGTCGATCATTCAGCACGTTCCCAGA
>JAFGWD010000250.1 GCA_016937315.1 Rhodospirillaceae bacterium | reverse complement strand
CGACGAGGATTTTGCCATACCCTTAGCCTCCAAAAGACCAAGGGCCACACCCCTGGCCCCCGCTGAAATCTATCCCTTCAGCGACCATCCTCGATTCATCACCGCGAAACCGCAAAAAACACGCGATTACGACACCCTGGATCATCGACGCAGGTCCATGGAAATCGGCCCCTCGGCACGGCCATTGATGAACTGCTCAACATACGGATTGCCAGAAGTGTCAATCTCGGAAATCGGACCAACCCAAATCAACTTGCCGCGATACAGCATGGCAACACGATCCGCGATCTTACGCACCGAGGCCATGTCGTGAGTAATGGTCACCGCCGTCGCGCCAAGGCGCTTCACACAGGTGACAATCAAATCATTGATGACATCGGCCATAATCGGATCCAGGCCGGTGGTGGGCTCGTCGAAAAAGATAATTTCCGGCTCGGTCGCCACGGCGCGAGCCAAACCGACGCGCTTTTGCATGCCACCCGACAGCTCGGCAGGCCAAAGATCCGCGACATCGGCAGAAAGGCCAACCTTGGCCAAGGTATTGACTGCCAGTTCGTAAGCAGCAGAACGGTCTATCGCCTTGCCTTGAAGCGCACCAAAAGCGACATTTTCCCACACTGGCAGACTGTCGAACAACGCGGCACCTTGAAACAGCATACCAATCTTGGCATTGATGCGTTCAAGTTGGCGCCCGCCCATGCCCACCACTTCCTCACCATCCACTTGGATAGAACCGGACTCGGGGCGCAAAATGCCTTGGATGCTTTTGATCAGAACCGACTTACCAGAACCGGAACCACCGATCACCACCAAGGACTCGCCCGCCGAAACATCCAGGTCAATGCCGTCCAGGACAACTTTTGCGCCGAAACGCTTATGCACATCGCGCAGGCGGATTTTCGCAGGAGCTTCGATCATGCTGGAGCCTTCACTGGGCGAAGAAGATTTCGGTGACGACGTAATTGGAAATCAGAATCAGAATTGAGGCTGAAACCACAGCATTGGTGGTTGCGGCACCGACGCCTTGTGCCCCGCCTTTGGAGTTATAGCCGTTGTAGCACCCCATCAAGGCGATCAAAAAGCCAAAGACACCCGCCTTCACCAGACCGGAAACCACATCCATGGTTTCCATCACATCCCAGGTGTTGGCGAGGTAACTGCCTGAATTGAAACCGAGTTTCCCGATGCCGATGATATAGCCCCCAAAAACGCCCAAAATGTCGGCGACCAGCACCAACAGCGGCATCATCAGCAAGCCCGCCAACAGACGCGGTGCCACCAGATATTTGAAGGGGTTGGTGGATAACGTGGTCAAGGCATCCACCTGCTCGGTGACGCGCATGGTGCCGATTTCGGCAGCCATCGACGCCCCAATGCGCCCGGCAACCATCAGCCCCGCCAACACCGGCCCCAACTCTCGGGTAATCGACAGAACCACGACCATGGCCACCGCGCCCTCGGCCTGGAATCGTGCAAACCCCGAATGACTTTGCAAAGCCAGCACCATGCCCGAGAAAATCGCCGTCAAGGCCACCACCGGCAACGAGAAATACCCGATGTCCAGAAACTGCCGCAGCAGTTGCCGGAGATAGAATGGTGGCCGCACCATGTGCGAGACGGCCAGAGCGGTAAACCGCGTCAGGCGTCCAACGGCACCCAGAAAACCGAGGAAGACCTGTCCGATGAGGGCCAGAAAGTTCATATCACGGTGCCGTTTCTGTATATCCGGTGAAGACGTGGACCAAGACGGGTCAACAGCTCATACGAGATGGTGCCCGCCGCCTTGGCAAGATCGTCAATGCTGGCATATTTACCGATAACGTCAATGGTGTCACCCGGCACGATGCTCCCCTTCGGGGTATCGCTGATATCATAGGTGGCAAGATCCATAGAAATGCGTCCAACCAGACGCGCCTTAACCCCATTGGCATCGGCAAAAACCGGGAAACCGTCGGGGCGTTCTCCGATGCCGCGCAAAAAGCCATCCGCATAGCCAATCGCCACTGTGGCCAAGCGTCCGGGGCCAGGAACGGTATAGGTTGCGCCATATCCCACGGTCTGCGGCCGGTCGATATCCTGAACATGCACGACGCGAGCGGAACAGGTAAGAACCGGTGCCATCGGGTTGCTCGGTGCGTCATTTGGATTGCCGCCATAAAGCACGATGCCCGGACGGACGAGATCGAATTTTGCCTTTGCACCCAAGAAAATCCCCGACGACGCAGACAGACTGGCCGGAATGCCGGGTAAGGCCCTAGAAAATGCTGTGAAATTATCGATTTGCATCGCGGTCAAGGGATGACTGGAATCATCCGCACACGCAAAGTGGCTCATCAACAACGTCGGCGCAAGCGCGGCTAAGCTCTCCGAGTCGGCGACCAGAGCGTCGAATTCGGCACGCGACAAACCAAGCCGAGTCATGCCGGTATCAACCTGAAGAGCCGCAGAATGTGGCAGTCCGCTTGCCCGGGCAAGGGCGGCCCATCCCCGCACCTGTTCAACGTCGTTCAGAACCGGAATCAAGCCTGCGGCGGCAAAGTCGGCCTCGGTGCCCGGATTGGGGCCATGCAGCACAAAAATCCGGGGCTGCGGCAAGGCACCACGTAGCTGCATGCCTTCATCCAGATGGGCAACAAAAAAAGTTTTGCACCCGGCAGCAGCCAGAGCCTGAGCCACTGGCACGGCACCCAAACCATAGGCATCGGCCTTCACCACCGCCGCGACTTCTGCACCAGGAACCCGGTGTTTTAGCGATATCCAATTGGCGACGATGGCCCCAAGGTCAATCGTCAACACGGCTCCGGCTCGGGCCAGAGCTGCCGAAACAGGCTCCAAAGACACGGTGGGTTATCCTCCATAGGGAAGGTGTTCATCGTCCGTCCAATTGCCGAAGGTGGTGTACTCCCCATTGAAGTGGAGCACAACCGTGTCGGTGGGACCATGACGTTGCTTGGCAACAATGGCTTCCGAACGAAATTCAATCGCTTTTAGAGCATCTTCCCACTCATCAACAGAACGTGCGTACTTGCCCTCATCTTCGCCATCCTTCTTCTGCGGGCGCTTCGCTTTTTTGTAATAGTGCTCACGATAAACGAAGATCACCATGTCGGCGTCCTGCTCGATGGAGCCGGATTCGCGCAAATCGGACAACTGCGGGCGTTTATCGTCACGGCTTTCCACGGCGCGGGACAACTGAGACAAAACCAGTACCGGCACATTCAACTCTTTGGCCAGAATTTTCAGGCCGCGCGTCATTTCCGAGAGTTCCTGGACGCGGTTGGCTTCCCGTCGGGAGGACGCGCCGGGGCTCAACAATTGCAAGTAATCAATGACGATCATGCCCAAATTCGATTGGCGTTGCAGGCGACGCGCCCGGGTGCGAATCGCCCCCACTGACAAACCGGGGGTATCATCAATGAATAATGGCACGCGTTCCAGGGACCCGACCGCCGCGCTCAACTTATTGAAATCATCCTGGGTCATCTTGCCGGTTCGCATTTTGTGACCGGGGATTTGAGCCTCGTTGGACAAAATACGGGTAGCCAACTGCTCGGCGGACATTTCCAACGAGAAGAACGCTGTCACCGCACCGGGACCGTCTGGGTCCTGTAACTTGGAATAAGCGGCGTTGTAGGCAATCGCCGTGGCCAGAGCGGTTTTTCCCATACCAGGGCGTCCGGCCAGGATGATCAAATCCGAATTGTGAAACCCACCCAACAGGTTGTCCATATCAACAAGGCCGGTGGTGACACCGGACAAGCCGCTGGATTTATGAGCTGCGGCGGCCATTGCCAAAGACATTTTCAGGGCGGACTTGAACTGCGTAAATCCCTTGGCTGTGTCACCGGTGGTGGCCAGTTGATACAAGCCTTCCTCTGCCTTGCGAATACGGTCATCAGTGGAGGAATCCAGCGTGTCGTCAAAGGAGTCGTTGACCACATCTTCGCCCAACGCAATCAATTGGCGGCGAATGTAGAGGTCATAGACCAAGCGGCCATACTGTTCGGCATTGATGATTCCGACCACCGAAGCCGCAAGACGCGCCAAATATCCCGGACCGCCAACGCGTTCCAATTCCGGCGTGCCATCCATCAGACGCTTCAGCGTGATCGGATCGGCGGTATCGCCCCGCCCATACATGGACAGGCACAGGTCGTAAATTTTGCGATGAGTACTGTCGGCGAAATGCTCTGGCCGCAACAGGTCAATGACCTTATCAATGGCCGCATTGTTGTTGAGAATGGCACCCAACAGCGCTTGCTCCGCCTCGATATCATAAGGGGGCTGGCGTACCGCACGCGATTGGGCGGCAGAGTGCATGGCTTCGGACAGAATCGGATCAATGGACTGGCTCATGCGTGCACCCTAACACGTGACCTCTGGAAAAAGTATCCACAGCTCTGTGGATATCGGGGAAAAATCACGATACAGCAGAGACCACATAAAAAGACCGCCGCCCAGAAACCAGGCGGCGGTATCCATCGGCAAGACAGCAAGGCTTATTCAGCTTCGGCGTCCTCGACCTCTTCGGCAACAGTCTCGGCTTCGACCTCTTCGATCTCCGCCTCATCTTCCACATCGGCCGTTTTAGCCAAGGCACGCGCGGCGATTTCGGCTTCTTCTTCCGAACGGGCAACGATCACGGCAACATCGATCTTCACCTCGGGATGCAGAGAAAACGGCACCGCATAAGTCCCCAACGCCTTGATCGGCTGGTTCAACTGTGCCTGAGCCTTCTCAACGGAGAAACCCGCTCCCCGAATCGCGTCGCGGATATCGCGGGCGGTCACCGATCCATACAACTGGCCACTTTCCGCAGCCTGACGCACGATCACCAAACGCAGACCATCCATCTTGGCGGCAACCGCTTCGGCTTCTTCGCGGCGCTTCAAGTTAGAGGCTTCGATCTGGACACGCTGAGACTCAAAGAGGCTCAAATTGGCCTTGGTGGCCCGCAAAGCCTTGTTCTGCGGCAACAAGAAGTTCCGCGCATAACCCGGTTTTACGTTGACGACATCGCCCATCTGGCCAAGCCGTTCGATGCGTTCCAACAGAATGACTTCCATTGTCTTCTTCCTTTCTGTTCGTCCGGCCCCGGGCGGTTAACGCCTCGGTCCGTTAGGAATGCGAAATGCGGACCGCACATGGTGTGCGATCCGCCAGATGCAGCGCCCGAAGGCATCCCCAGAGGGGGATTTACTTCATCACGTAAGGCAACAGCGACAAATAGCGTGCGCGTTTAATGGCGCGGGCCAATTCGCGTTGCTTCTTCGCCGAAACCGCCGTGATGCGGCTGGGCACAATCTTACCACGCTCAGAGATGAAGCGACCCAACAGCTTCACATCTTTATAATCAATCTTCGGAGCTTGTGCACCGGAGAACGGACACGTCTTGCGACGGCGGAAAAACGGGCGACGCGGAGCAGTGGTCATCAGTTGTCTCCTTCGACGGCTTGCGGAGCGACAGGTGCGCGATCACGGTCAAAGCTACGACGCGGGCCACCCCGGTCACCCCGGTCACCCCGGTCTCCACGATCACCGCGCGGACCACGATCACCACGGTCACCACGGTCACCACGTTCGCTACGATCACCACGTTCATTGCGCGGCTGCATCATCGCGGAGGGGCCTTCTTCCAGAGCCTCAACGCGCACCGTCATGTAACGCAGGATATCTTCGTTGATCCGCATCTGACGTTCATACTCATTGATTGCTGCCGACGGCGCATCAATGTTGAAAAGGACGTAATGTCCCTTGCGGTTCTTATTGACGCGGTAGGAGAGGTTACGCAAACCCCACATTTCCCGCTTCTTGACCTCGCCGCCACCGGCGACGAGCACTTCAGTCAGGCGATCCATCAGAGCTTCCACCTGGGCAGCGCTGATGTCTTGCCGCGCGATAACCACGCTCTCGTAAAGAGACATATTATAGACTCCCTATGGCTTCTCTCGTCCCGAAACAGGGCTGAAACAATGTTTCACCGCTGTTCCTCTGGGCATAGCCGATCCCATGATCGGCAAGGAGTTGCAAGGTGGCGGACTATACACATCTTTCGGCGCGAAGCAAGGGGCGCTTGACATTGTGAAAGCTTGGGCTTCTCTTGACGTCGAAGAGGTTGGATTTCTTGGCGACATATCTGGAGGAGTAGCGCATGCGCGCAGTGGTTTTCCCGGGGCAAGGATCTCAAGCCGTCGGTATGGGGCGTGAGCTCGCAACGACATTTTCTGTTGCGCGTGATGTCTTTGCCGAGGTCGAGGATGCGCTCGAGCAAAAACTGACGCAGATCATGTTCGAGGGTCCGGAACACGACTTGATGATGACTGAGAACACACAGCCCGCCCTGATGGCGGTCAGTGTTGCAATTATGCGTGTTCTCGACAAAGAATACGGTGTGCGACTGGAAAAT
>JAFGWD010000249.1 GCA_016937315.1 Rhodospirillaceae bacterium | reverse complement strand
ACGTCCTCCCTCCCCTGGACTTTGCGGTCTTTGACGGCGGTTTTGTCCACTTGGGCACAGCCGCACGCAACGAAGCCCTGACTCGTATCGCACGCACCGTCAAACCCGGCGGCATCCTCCTGTTGGGATATCACGCCCTGCCGGGCTTCGCGGCGATGATGCCTCTGCGCGACGTTCTAAATTCCGTGACCGCCACCCAGACCGATGTGCCCATCACCCGATTGCGTGCGGCTCTCGACTGGCTCGCCATGGCCGATCACAGCACCATCGGCTTTTTGTCCGATCACCCCGGACTGCGCCGCCGCCTCAACAACTATGCCGATATTCCCGAAGATATCGCAGCCACAGAACTGTTCTCCCCGACCCTGACACCGTTCCACTTCGCCCAGGTCAATGCATCGGCCGCCGCACATGGCTTCACATTTGCGGGTAACGCCGCCCTTCACCTGAACATGCTGGATTTGGCAGTCCCATCGGCCGTCCGCGCGATTCTAAAACGTGCACGATCCCGGATCGAATTCGAAACCCTGCGTGATGTTCTGCGGAATCCCTGCTATCGCATTGATGTCTATGTTCGAGGGGCGGCCATAAAAAACGCCACCACCTTCTGGCAACAACACGATAGCCTTTTGGTGGGACTGACCCATGATGCGGATCGTGTCGACTTTGGAGGCACCATCGCTGACCTCAGCGGCTTTCCCTTTGAGGCACTTCGCGAGGCTCTGGCCAATGGCCCGCGTCGGGTCTCCGATATCCCCGACTTGGGTCCAGAAATCGCACGCGACACCGTGCGTTCCGCCCTTGCCGCAGAGATCATCGCCCCCTTTGCGCGGGAAGCGACACAAACGCCTTCCCCCCAGGGCGATGCCATCCGTGTTCCTTTGTCCATCAACCGCGCCCTTTTGGCTGATGCCTTAAATCACCCCAAGGATGTGCCCTTAGTTTCCCCCTTAACCGGCACCGCCTGGCCGATCGACCCGGCTGTCGCCCTTGTTCTCTCCGCAATCACAGAAACCGGCTGCGGGTTTGCCGAAGCCGAGGCAACCGTGCAGACGCGCCTGCTTTCCATAGCCAACGGGCGTGGGCAAACGCCAGAAGGCCAAGCCGCGCTCACCGCCTTGGTTCGACGCGGCCTGGACGGCCTAACGCCGGAATGCCTGGCAACTTGGGCACGGTTAGGAATTGTAACGGGAGGATGACAGGATCAGTCGCCGCCAAGCGGCACGGTTGCGATCGGCACGCCCGGCTCTTGCTTGGCCGCACGAATTGCCAGTGATGTGGTCACATGTCCAACATTGGGGGCCGAAGTCAACCGCGTGGTCAGGAACTTCTGATAATCTTCCCAATCGCGGGCCACCACTTTCAAAAGAAAATCGGTTTCCCCCGCCAACATATAACATTCCCGCACTTCCGCCCACGCGCCAACACGATCTTCAAAGGCCTTCAGGTCGCCCTCCGCATGGGAGTTCAAGGCCACCTGAGCAAACACGGTCACGTTGTAGCCCAATGCCGAGGGGTCAATCGTCGCGTGGTAACCGTGGATGATCCCAGCCTCTTCCAAGGCCCGAACCCGCCTTAAACACGGCGGCGCCGAGATCCCAGCATGACGCGCCAGATCGACATTGGTAATCCGGCCATCAGCCTGTAAGTCCGCTAGAATTTGGCGGTCCACCCGATCAAGTTTGACCCTTTGCATGGACGCAGCGTCTCCCTGTTCGCCCGACGAAAGCGCCTGGGCTGAGTTTGAAATTTTATTACTCTAGATCCACATTAGAAACAACAGAAATACGACAGGCACCATACCGGAACGATCGCCATTCGGTTTCTCCGATCAATGCCATAGGAAAAATCAGGTCTTTGTTCCCTGCTTTTTGGGTTAGCTTTTCCCATATAAGACCCACGCTTACGAGCAACAAGCGAGCATCTCAAGCTTTGGGAACCCCCATTCCCCACATCATAAAAACCCGGAGAGCTGAAAATATGGCGAACGACGATCTTTGCATCCCTTGCGGCACCTTGGTTGGCAAGCCCGCCCCGGATTTCACCGCCCCCGCCGTCATGGGTGATAACGATATTGATGAGACGTTCAACCTGAAATCCTACTTAAAGGGCTCCTACGGTTGGGTGTTTTTCTACCCCCTGGACTTCACCTTTGTCTGCCCGTCGGAAATCCTTGCCCACGACCACCGCTTCCCGCAATTCGCGGAAAAGAACTGCAAAGTGGTCGCGATCAGCGTCGATTCTCACTTCACCCACCTTGCTTGGAAAAACACCCCGACCAAGGAAGGCGGTTTGGGTCCCGTTCGTTTCCCAATGATTGCCGACCTGACCAAAAATATCTGCCGCGACTTCGGCATTCTTCTGGATGGTTCGGTGGCCTTGCGTGCCTCGTTCTTGATCGACAAGAATGGTGTGGTGCGTCATCAGACGGTCAACGACCTACCACTGGGACGCAATGTCGATGAAGCCTTACGCATGGTTGATGCCCTTCAGTTCCACGAAGAACACGGCGAAGTCTGTCCCGCTGGCTGGATAAAGGGCGACCAGGGCATGAAGGCCAGCCCCGAAGGCGTTGCCGAGTACCTTTCCGCCCACGCCGAAGCACTCTGATCCAAACCCTGTCCACCGCCGCCCTTTTCATCCGGGGCGGCGGTTCACATTGCGTCAGAAGCGCAGATTTCCTATTCTAGAGTAACGCCTTTTCCCCCACTCCAGAGAGATAAGCACCACCATGGCAACCCATTCCACGAAGGTCTTGATCATTGGCTCCGGCGCGGCGGGATTGACCGCTGCGATCTATGCCGCACGCGCCAACCTAAAACCGATCCTGGTTGCTGGATTACAACCTGGCGGCCAATTGACGATGACCACGGACGTCGAGAATTTTCCCGGCTTCCCCGAAGGCATCCAAGGCCCGGAACTGATGGAACAAATGCAGGCCCAGGCCGAACGCGTCGGGACAGAGTTTCTCTATGACATCATCACCGAGGCCGATTTGTCTCAACGCCCCTTCCGCTGCGTCGGAGATTCCGGCGACATCTATGAAGGCGAAACCGTGATTATCTCCACCGGGGCCACGGCGCGTTGGCTGGGCATTCCCAGCGAAGAAGATTATCGCGGCTTTGGCGTTTCCGCCTGCGCGACCTGCGATGCTTTTTTCTTTCGCGGCAAAGATGTCTGCATCATCGGCGGCGGCAACACCGCCGTCGAAGAAGCCATTTTCCTGACCAACCACGCCAACTCTGTGACTCTCATCCATCGCCGTGATTCGCTCCGCGCCGAGCGTGTGATGCAAGACCACCTATTCGCCAACGCCAAAATCTCGGTGATTTGGGACTCTGTGGTGGAGGAAGTTCTGGGCAGCACCGACCCCAAGGCCGTTACCGGCCTGCGCCTGAAAAACCTAAAGACCGGCAAAACCCAAGACATTTCAACCGATGGCGTCTTCGTGGCGATTGGTCACACACCGAATACCAGCCTCTTCAAAGGCGTTCTGGACACGGATGGGGAAGGCTACCTGGTCACCAAACCGGGTTCCACAACCACCAATATACCAGGCGTGTTCGCGGCAGGTGACGTGCAGGACCGCGTCTTCCGGCAGGCCATTACCGCCGCAGGAACCGGCTGCATGGCCGCCATTGAGGCCGACCGCTTTTTGGTCGAACACGGCAGTAACGGCTAACCTCGTCGAAGGTTCTGAATTTCTGGTCTGCCACGGCAGGTAATCCCTTGCCGTGGCTTTGCTTTCTGGCTTACCCTTGGTCTTGATCAGGTCTTTCTCGATTGGATGGAACGCCCATGACTTCGCGCCACGGCACCGCCATGGACTGGGATAAGCTGCGGATCTTTCACGCTGT
>JAFGWD010000248.1 GCA_016937315.1 Rhodospirillaceae bacterium | reverse complement strand
CTTGGACGCGAAGGGTTCATTGAACGCGTCTGGAAGTGGAAGGCGGAATCGGGTGGGAGCATTACCGGTCAGCTCCGGCGTTTGGGCGCTTCCCTCGACTGGCCGCGCGAACGTTTTACCATGGATGAGGGACTCGACCTTGCGGTCAGGAAGGCGTTTGTTGCCCTTCATAAGGATGGCCTGATTTATCGCGATAAGCGGTTGGTGAATTGGGATCCAAAACTGCACACCGCGATTTCGGACCTGGAGGTCGAGCAGCGCGAAATCAAGGGGAAAATGTGGTACTTCAAGTACCCGGTGAAGGACCAAGACGGCGTTTTTTTGACGGTGGCGACGACACGTCCGGAAACCATGTTGGGCGATTCTGCCGTTGCCGTGCATCCCGATGATGAACGGTATCAGAATCTGATCGGTAAGTGCGTGGTACTGCCTTTGGTGGGGCGTGAAATCCCGATTGTCGGTGATGCCTATGCCGATCCAGAAAAAGGAACGGGTGCGGTGAAAATCACACCGGCCCATGATTTCAATGATTTTGAAGTCGGCAAACGCCATGACCTGCCGTTGATCAACGTTCTGGACCGCGATGCGAAGCTGAACGAAGTGGTGCCAGAGGTTTATCGTGGCCTGGACCGCTTCGTTGCGCGGGATCGCGTGGTTGCCGATATGGACGCACTCGGTCTTTTGGAAAAGATCGAAGAAAACCCCATGACACAGCCGTTTGGGGATCGCTCCGGTGTGGTCATTGAACCGTGGTTGACCGATCAATGGTTTGTGGATGCAGCAGAACTTGCCAAAGATGCAATTTCTGCGGTCGAGGATGGTCGAACCAAGTTCGTGCCGGAGGCTTGGTCTAAGACCTATTTTGAATGGATGCGTAACATTCAACCGTGGTGTATCTCGCGCCAGATCTGGTGGGGGCATCAGGTGCCAGCGTGGTATGGCCCGGATGGCACGATTTTCGTCGAAATGACCGAGGAAGAGGCGCTTGCCGCCGCGAAAGCCAAATATGGCCAGGACGATATCGCCCTTATCCGCGATCCTGATGTTTTGGACACGTGGTTTTCCTCATCTCTGTGGCCGTTTTCGACCCTCGGCTGGCCCCATGAAACTCCGGAACTGGCACGCTATTATCCGACCGATGTTTTGGTCACCGGCTTTGACATCATTTTCTTCTGGGTTGCACGGATGATGATGATGGGGCTGCGCTTTATGGGCGATGTGCCGTTTAAGACCGTCTACATTCATGCTCTGGTCCGTGACGAAAAGGGCCAGAAGATGTCGAAGTCCAAGGGCAATGTCATTGATCCCTTGGGGTTGATTGATACCTATGGTGCCGATGCACTGCGGTTCACTCTGGCGGCGATGGCGGCGCAAGGCCGTGACATCAAAATGTCGGAAAACCGTGTTCAGGGATATCGCAACTTTGCGACCAAGCTGTGGAACGCAGCACGCTTTTGCGAAATGAATGAATGTCGGCTGGACCCGAACTTTCATGCTGAGGCGGTGACTCATGCGGTCAATCGCTGGATTGTCGGTAAGGTGGCCGAGGCCGTGGGCGCGGTCACAGATGGTCTGGAAGCTTTTAAGTTCAATGAAGCGGCCAACGCGGTTTATCAGTTCGTTTGGGGAACCTTTTGCGATTGGTATCTGGAAATCGCGAAACCGCTTCTGACTGGCGAAGATGACGTGGTCAAGACCGAAACCCGTGCGACAACGGCATGGGTGCTGGACGAAGTTCTCAAGCTTTTGCACCCCTTTATGCCCTACATCACCGAAGACTTGTGGGCCAAGACGGCGACGTCTCCCCGAGGTCAGTTGATTACGGAATCCTGGCCCGTGGCATTGCCCGTGGATGCTGTGGCGACGGCAGATGTGGACTGGGTGGTTGCCTTGATCACCGCGATTCGGTCGGCGCGGGCGGAAGTCAACGTCCCGCCGTCTGCAAAAACGGCGCTGTTGGTGCAAGACGCGGATGCGGATTCGCGGCGTCGTTTGGGGGCTTATGATTCGGTGATCGAGCGCCTGGCTCGTGTGGAAACGATTTCCGATGCACCGGCGGGTGAAGCGGTAAAGGGGACGGTGCAAGTTGTTCTGGGTGCCGCGACTCTGGCGATTCCTCTGGCTGGGGTGATTGATATTGCACAAGAAAAGGCGCGTTTGGACAAGGAACTGAAACGTCTGGACAGCGAAGTGGATCGTTTCGACAAGAAATTGGCGAACGAGAAGTTCGTTGCCAGTGCGCCGGAGGCGATTGTTGCCGAGCAGCGGGAGAAGCGTGCCGACGCCGTAGTGTGCCGGGACAAAGTGCGTGAAGCGTTGGCACGTATTGAAAGTTTTTGATGCGGCTATGGTTTTGATGTTTTCTTGATGTCCTGCTTGCGGGATGGAGGACGCGAAATGGCCTATATCCAATGGTCCAGCCGTTTTGAGTTGGGGATTCCGTTTATTGATGCAGATCACAAGGTTCTGGTCGATTTGTTGAATCGGATGAATGATGCCTCGCGATCTGATGGGGATCTGGCTGATATAGGGGAAACCCTGTCGGCGTTGGTGGATTATACCCATTATCATTTTGCACGGGAGGAACGTGCACAATTTGCGGCGCATTATCCCGACATTCGGGAGCACCGTGTTCAGCACGCCGCCTTGGCCAATCAAGCCAAAGACCTGTTTGAGACGTTCCGTAAAAATTCGAGCCACGTGGAAGTCGGCGACATTTTGGATTTCCTCAGCGATTGGCTGATGGATCACATCTTGTTGCACGATATGGCGATTAAGCCCTACCTTCTGGCCAATTTGGAAGCCGTATCTGCTGCGGAAGGGGTCAGCTATGCGGCTCTTCTGGCAGCGAACAGCAAGGATGCGACTTTCGATTGGTCCCGTTTGTCGATTCTGATCGTTGAGGACAGCAAACCCTTTGCCAATGTTCTTAAGGCGATTCTCACGAATATTGGTGTTGGTACGGTGACGGTCGCGCTGACCTTCGAAGAGGGTCTGGAAAAATTGGGTAGCCTATCCTGCGATCTGATCTTTACGGATTGGCGCTTGGGCGAGAATGACGGCTTGGATTTTGTGCATCAGGCCCGCATGCGGGGAATTGTTGCGCCAGTGGTGATGCTGACTGGATATCTTGATGAAAGCCTGGAAGCAGCACGCGAGGGATTGGTGATTTCCGAGTGGCTGCAAAAGCCTGTAACGTCGGCTGAACTGATGGCCTGCATCGCCCGCCAGATGGTGCCGTAGCCGGACACAGGCATCATATATCCAGGTGACACCAGACCGGTGTGTGGTCGGATGCCTTTTCCTTCCCGCGCGGTGCGGTATCGATTCCGGCTTGGGTCAGGGCGTCGGCAGCATCAGGTGAGGCGAGAAGGAAATCAATGCGTAGGCCGTGGTTCTTGGCCCAAGCGCCGGCTTGATAATCCCAGAACGAGTACATTCCCGGCTGTGTCTGAAAGGCGCGTGTCGCCTCGGTCCAACCTTGGTGAATGAGTGCGTTGAAACGCTTGCGGGTTTCCGGGCGCATTAAGGCATCATTGGCCCATTCTTCCGGAGCATAGCAATCCGCTGGTGTGGGCAGAACATTGAAATCCCCACCAATGATGGTTGGGACTCCCGCACGCAAGAGGGTTGCGGAATGGGCGAGTAAACGGTCCATGAAGGCGAGTTTGTATGTGAATTTTTCGCTGATTTCGCCCGCTTCCGTGTTCACTGGGTTGCCATTGGGGAGATAAAGGGTCGCGATACGTAAGCCATTCCCAACCGTGGCTTCCAGGTAACGGGCCTGAAGATCCTCGGGATTTCCGGGCAGGCCGTGGGTGATGTCGGTCAAACCGATGCGCGAGAGAATGGCAACCCCGTTGTAGGATTTTTGCCCATGCACCGCGACGTCATAGCCCAACGCCTTGAATTCCAGAACCGGAAAGTCAGCGTCCTGGCACTTGATTTCCTGTAACAGGAGCACGTCCGGGGAGGCCTCTTTTAGCCATCCGAGAACAGCGGGCAGGCGGGCTTTTACGGAATTGACGTTCCAGGTCGCGATGGTTGGCACGGGCGAGATCCTCCGGTGGACGATGACGTGCCAGTATAGGGGAAGTGTTGGTTCTGACAACGTGTTGCGCGGACCTCTCCGGGGCTGTAGTGTCCCATGCATGAACATGACACTCTGTCAGGCTCCGCTGGCCCCGTATGCGTGCATTCCAGACCGCAGTCGCGGGCGTCTGTTCGATGAGCCGTCTGCGGTTGGGCGCTCTCCGTTTCAACGGGATCGTGACCGCATCATTCACGCGGCGGCGTTTCGTCGTCTGTCTTCGAAAACCCAAGTCTTCGTCTATCACGAAGGCGATAGCTATCGGACGCGTCTGAGCCACTCCCTTGAGGTTTCGCAAATCGCCCGCTCCATTGCCCGCGAGTTGCACTTGAACGAGGATCTGGCTGAAGCTCTGGCCCTTGCCCATGATCTTGGGCATCCGCCATTCGGTCATGCCGGGGAAGATGTATTGAAGCGGTGTATGGCGCCGTTTGGGGGGTTTGATCACAACGCCCAATCCCTAAAGGTGGTGACTCGGTTGGAGCGTCACTATGCGGATTTCGACGGTCTTAACCTGAGTTGGGAGACCCTGGAAGGGCTGGTTAAGCACAATGGCCCGATCGTTGGCGAGGTGCCGGGCTATATTGTGGACTTTGATGCGGAATTCCCCCTCAATCTTGGTGAATATTCCAGCTTAGAGGCGCAGGCGGCAGCGGTTGCTGATGATATCGCTTACAATAACCACGATATTGCCGATGGTTTGCGTGCTGGTTTGTTTGGTTTGGATGAGATTCGTAGTCTTCCCTTGGTCGGGCAAAAACTCACGGAAGTTGAAAGTCTGTATCCCGGTTTATCAGGCCCGCGTCTGATTCATGAAACCATCCGGCGGATGATCAACGCCATGGTTTCGGATGTGGTGGTCCATGCACGGGCCAACCTGGCCGCTTTCCAGGTTGATGATATCGCGGCCGTGCGGCAAGCAGGACGGGCTCTTGTGGAATTTTCGCCGACCATGCGGGATACCGATCGTGCCTTGAAGGACTTCTTATTTCCGAATATGTATCGTCACCATAAAGTGATGCGTGCCATTATTAAGGCGCGGCGAGTGGTGGATAACTTGTTTGGTTTGTTACTATCCGAACCCCGGCTTTTGCCTGCCGACTGGCGGCGGCGGTGCGGTGGTCCGGGGACATTGGATACAGCCCAGGCCGTCTGTGATTATGTCGCGGGCATGACTGATCGCTTTGCCCTGGATGAGCACGCACGTTTATTCGATCCGAAAGTCAATCCATGAACCTGTTTAGTGAATTCAAAGCCCGTATCGGTACGGCTGTTGCCGCTCTGCAAACCGAGGGGGTTCTGCCCGAAGGTCTCGATACGTCGAAAATTTCCGCTGAGCCGCCGCGTGATACGGCGCATGGCGAGGTATCAACCAATGCCGCCATGGTGCTGGCGAAGCCTGCCGGAATGAAACCTCGCGATTTGGCGGTGCTGTTAGCCGACCGTTTGGTGGTGACGCCAGGGGTGGAGGCCGCCGACGTGGCGGGACCGGGATTCATCAATCTGCGTCTTGCCGCGTCTTTCTGGCAGGATCGGTTGGCGGAAATTTTGCGTGCCGGAACCGATTATGGCTCTTCCTCCATGGGGGGGGGCGTGGCCGTTAACGTCGAGTATGTATCCGCCAATCCTACGGGCCCCATGCATGTGGGTCATGGACGCGGTGCGGTGGTTGGTGATGTCTTGGCTTCCTTGCTGCACAAGGCGGGTTTTGCCGTGACCCGTGAATACTATGTCAATGATGCGGGAGCACAGGTGGATGTGTTGGCGCGTTCCCTGTATTTGCGATATCGCGAAGCTCTGGGCGAGGCAATTGGCGAGATTCCAGAGGGTTTGTACCCTGGCGAATATCTGGTGCCGTTGGCGAAGGCTTTGGCCGCAGAATATGGGGATCGTTATAAAGCGGCAGCGGATTCCGACTGGCTGTCCCTGTTCCGGGATCGTGCGGTGGCCGCGATGATGGATTTGATCCGCGATGATCTGGCGGCGATGGGCGTCAAGCACGATGTGTTTTCCTCGGAACGTGCTCTGGTTGAAGCCGGTGGTGTGCAAGCGGCGTTTGAAGAGCTGGTTGCCAAGGGTCTGATCTATGAAGGCGTTTTGGAGCCACCAAAGGGATTGTTGCCGGACGATTGGGAAGCGCGTGAGCAGACGTTGTTCCGGGCGTCCGATTTCGGCGACGACGTGGATCGTCCGCTGAAGAAGTCTGATGGCAGTTGGACATATTTTGCTTCTGACATCGCATATCATTACGACAAGCATCGGCGTGGAGCAGAGGTGATGATTGATGTCATGGGAGCGGATCACGGTGGTTACGTGAAGCGTATGGCCGCAGCGGTCAAGGCGATGACTGATGGCAAGGCGTCTCTGGACATCAAATTGTGTCAGATGGTCAATCTGATGCGTGATGGCGAACCGGTGAAGATGTCCAAGCGCTCTGGGAACTTTGTGACCTTGCGCGAGGTGGTTGATGATGTTGGCCGCGATGTGGTGCGTTTCATCATGCTGACACGCAAAAACGACGCGCACCTGGATTTTGATCTGAAAAAAGTCACGGAGCAGTCCAAAGACAATCCGGTCTTTTACGTGCAATATGCTCATGCGCGGGCGCATTCGGTCTTGCGTCATGCGGCGGAGTCTTTGCCTGGTCTGGATGTTTCTGCGGCGGCGTTATCCACGGTAGATCTTGCGCCCTTGACCGATGAGGCTGAGATTGCTTTGATCAAGTTGCTCGCGGCTTGGCCTCGGGTTGTTGAAGGTGCGGCGGAAGCACATGAGCCGCATCGCATTGCGTATTACTTGAGCGAGGTGGCGGCGGCTTTCCACAGCTTGTGGAATAAGGGACGTGATGCTGCGGAGTTACGGTTTCTGTTGCCGGATCGTAAGGATGTTTCCGTCGCACGCGTGGCGTTGGTTCGTGGTTTGGCGTCGGTGGTGGCTTCTGGCCTGATGGTTCTGGGTGTCACACCGGTGGAGGAGATGTAGGTCCATGACTTCGCAGGGAAAACGTCCAGAGGACGGATTCGATCTTAGCCTTTTGGAAGGACTGCGCGAGCGGGTCAGTCAGGACTCGACGCCGGATGATGATTTGCTCCCG
>JAFGWD010000031.1 GCA_016937315.1 Rhodospirillaceae bacterium | reverse complement strand
TTCGTCGCGGTTGAGGGATGGGCCGAAACATCAGAGCTGAAGGCACAAGACTTAGCCACACGCTTTGCCGATGCCGGGGTTTCCGCGATTATTCATACTGATATCTCCCGTGATGGGGCAATGCAGGGTGCAAATGTTGAAGCCTCCGCCCTCTTGGCCGAATCCTGTGGCTTACCGGTAATCGTTTCGGGTGGCGTTGCCGGGCTGTCGGACATCCGCGCCGTCGCAGCCAAGCATTCCAGCGGCCTCATCGGTGCCATTGCCGGACGCGCCCTATACGACGGGAAATTGGATCTGGCCACCGCTATCGCGGTGCTGACGGAGGCTGGAACATGTTAAGCATGCGGATTATTCCCTGCCTCGACGTCAAGGACGGACGCGTCGTCAAAGGTGTAAATTTCGTTGACCTGATTGATGCTGGCGACCCGGTAGAGCAAGCCCGCCTCTACGACGCGGCTGGCGCGGATGAATTGTGTTTTCTTGATATCACCGCCAGTTCCGACAACCGAGACACGCTTTACGACGTGGTCCGGCGCACCGCCGAACAGTGCTTCATGCCCCTGACCGTGGGTGGCGGGGTACGTACCGTCGATGATATTCGCACGTTGCTTTTAGCGGGCGCGGACAAAGTCTCCATCAACACAGCCGCAGTCCATCACCCGGAATTTGTTCGCGAGGCCGCAGAAAAATTTGGCAACCAATGCATCGTCGTTGCCATTGACGCCAAACAAACCGCACCAGGAAAATTCGAGATTTTTACCCACGGCGGTCGCACATCCACAGGCATTGATGCGGTGCAATGGGCGGAAAGAATGACCATATATGGAGCAGGAGAGATTCTGCTGACCTCCATGGACCGCGATGGAACGCGGCAGGGGTTTGACATCGCCTTAACACGAGCCGTTTCCGATGCCGTTTCGGTCCCGGTGATCGCCTCAGGCGGGGTTGGTTCCCTGGACCATTTGGTGGAAGGCATCCGCGATGGTGGTGCAACGGCAGTGCTGGCGGCGTCGATCTTTCATTTTGGCCAGCACTCCATTCCGGAAGCAAAGGCCTATCTTGCCGCAGCCGGAATTCCCGTCCGTTCCGCCTTGTCGATCTGAGCCCACAGAACTTTCTGCACGGTTGCCTGTATTGCGTTTTCCCTGCCACATGATCGAGGCTTTATATGATCATCGTTGACAGAAAACCCTGGCTTTCCCTTTTCATGAAGCTGTTTCTGACAGTTTTTCTGCTGGTTTTCGTTATTTGCGTTGGTGTTTACGAAATTCGCCGCCAGGATAATCTGGCACAAATCGAGATTCGCGAAACCGCCACGGTCACAACGCAAGTCTCGGCAATAGCTGACATTTTGCACCGCATTCGCGCCGATCTTTTGATCCTCAGCCGCCAAAGCGAACTGGCAACGGCAACCCCGGGAAGCCCATCCCTAGACGCCTTGGCACAGGAATATGCACAGTTCGCCCGTGCAATCAGCCATTATGAGAGCATTTTCTTGATGGATCCTCAAGGCCGTCCGCTGATTGAGGTTGAGGACATCGGCGGCGAAATCAGTTTTACCGTCCACACCAAACGCACGGATTCCCCAGCTTCAAATATTAGTGCCCTTACCATGCTGTCACCAGGTGGCATGCTGATGTCAACAGGCGCACATCCATCGGATACATCTCCTCGCCCGCACCTTCATTTCGCTATCGCCGCGATGTCCTCAAGCCGAAAGATTTCGCACATCATCGAAGTCACCTATCGCACCGATGTTCTTTTGGACCAATTGGCACAAATCTCCGTACACTCCCCCCATACACTGATTGTTGCCAATACAGCGGGATATTGGGAAACACAGCCTCAAGTTTCTCCTCTCTCCTGGAATTTTGTTTCTCAAGAAGAGGCCAAATCCTCTATTCCACAGCAATATCCCAAAGCCTGGAGCCGTATCCTTGGAGAGGAGAATGGCGTCATTCGGGTTAAAGATGGGATTTTCATTTTCCGCACGGCACACCCCGCCATCAAAGGCTTCTGGGGGATGAAAACACCTACGGATACGGTCCCTTCTCCGGACGCGACAGAGTGGAAAATCATTTCCTTTGTCTCTCCGCAAGCCATCGCACACGTTGAGGACACAATTTTATCCTCCCTGATTCCCTTCGCCCTTGCTTCTCTTTTGTCCTTAGGACTGGGGTCTTGGATTTTTGCAATGCTGTGGTCTGAACGCCACCACCGCCATTCACGCCTGCTATACCAAGCCACCACCGATCCCTTGACCGGCGCTTTCAATCGCGCGGCGTTTAATGAACGACTAAACGACGCCGCACAACGCTATGAAATCTCTGGCGAAGGCTATGCCCTGATCTATGTGGATTTGGACGACTTCAAAGACATTAACGACATCCATGGACACGAAGCCGGGGACACATGCCTACAAAATACGGTTGCTCGTATCCGTTCTTGCATCCGTGACAGCGATGCCATCGGCCGCCTTGGTGGTGATGAATTCGCGATTATTTTATCCCCGTGCAAAAGCCGTGCTGCCGGGGTCGCTGTTTTTGGCAAAATCGCCCACACTCTTGGCTCTGCGCTCCCGGACGGCAATCCAATCCAGGCCAGCATGGGTCTGGCCGTGTGTCCAGATGATGGGACGGAAAGAGAATTGCTTTTGCGTGTTGCCGATCAGGCCATGTATGCTGCGAAGCGGATGCGTCACCCCTCACCATGCCCGTGACACGCTTCCGCCGACGGTCTCCGTTTCCCCCGTGATAAAGGCTCCTTTGATGACCGATCATCCTCTATCCGCCCTGTTTGCGACCATTGCCGCCCGCAAAAACGCCGACCCCGCAACATCCTACACCGCAAAGCTGTTTTCCAAGGGACGCAACAAAATCGCACAAAAAATTGGGGAAGAGGGCGTTGAACTGGCCATTGCTGCGTGTGCCGAACCGGATAAAATCGTCTCGGAAAGTGCCGATCTTCTTTATCACATGCTGGTTTTGTGGGCCGATGCCGGGGTCTCCCCCGATGCCATTTGGCAAGAGTTGGCAAAACGCGCCGGAACCTCGGGACTTGAGGAAAAAGCCCGTCGCCCAAAGGCCTGATCTTTAAGACCCCCGTCCAATCAAGAAGGAGACATCCGTGACTTACGACCCAAACAATGTGTTCGCAAAAATTCTACGGGGAGAAATTCCTTGCAAGCCGGTCCTGGAAACGGAATATGCCCTGGCTTTTCATGACATTAACCCTCAAGCTCCGATGCATGTCCTGGTCATTCCAAAGGGTGCCTATGTTTCCATGGACGACTTCAGTTCCCATGCAACACCCGAGGAGATCACCGGGTTCATCCGTGCCATTGGCGAAACCGCCCGCACCCTAGGCGTAGAAGCCGACGGCTATCGTGTATTAAGCAATGTTGGATTGAACGGCGGCCAAGAAGTTCCCCATTTACACGTTCATGTGTTTGCCGGATGTAACCTTGGGCCAATGCTCTCTAAGAGAGGTTAATCTCTTAATACAAAATACTTTTTTCTGTCATTTTATCGGCCTCGGGTTGTATGTCTGTCCTCAGAACCGGGCGAAGTGTCTCTTTATCAACGCAACTACAAAAGATGTTAGGTGCATCGCGGAGACGTTCCATAGAGCCAATGAATTTGCCCAATATTTTTGTGTAAAAACCGAAAAACCGATCCTTCTACAACAGCAAAAAACCCTCCGGCCACATCACGGCGACGGCATATTTTTTGAAAACGCCCTCTGGACGCATTTCCATGCCTTTCACTGTTCGGCACAACGTTGCGAAGATTCGCTCGCAGATCGGTTGGGACAGGATTTCCCCCAACGGATTTCATCCGTCTCAAGCCACACCCTCGGGCCTCGGCTTTCCGCCTTCGTTTCGCGTCTGGTGATGTTCTTCAGGAGATAATGTCCCCTGAAGAACACGAAAACACAGCAAAAACAGCCCCGCCCAAAGACCTCAATCCCGCTTGGATGAAGGCCTTTAATCATGGCCACACGGTGATCCAATATCTGTTCGTGCGGGCGTTTACCGCAACCGAAATGGTTTGCATGATGAAGCAGATGGCCCCACTTGAGTGGAATAGGTTTTAAGCCTCTCCAAAAGCCAGCCGCAGCCCCAATGCCGCAAAAATTCCGGCAAAACCCCGCTTCATCCACTGCAAAACGGTCGGAGACTCCAAAACCCTTTGCCGCACAGACGCCGCACAAAGGCCATAGGCCACAAATACGGCAAACGTCATCACCATGAAGACACCGCTTAATTCCATCATTTGCTGGGTTACGCTGAGACCTGCGGTTGGGTTCACAAACTGCGGTAAAAAGGCGAGAAAAAATACCGTCAGCTTAGGATTCAATACGTTCAAGGCCACGCCCCGCACGATCAAATGCCTGCGTCGATGCTGCGAGACATCCAAAGTCATGGGTCGAGCGGCAGACCGCCACAAACCCCAAGCCAAAACCCCCAAGTACAGGGCTCCCAGGATACGAATGACCTGAAAAACCACGGCACCTGCGTGCAAAAGCGCCGTCAAGCCCAGCAAGCACACCACGAGATGCGGTAAAATTCCCAGCGTGCAGCCAACTGCGGCAACCACAGCCGCACCGCGCCCATACAGCACACCACAAGACACGGTATAAATCACCCCTGTGCCGGGCATCAGCACGACAACAAGGGCCGTTAAAAGAAAAGGCCATGAGATCATACGGTTCTCTCCTTTTGCCCAGAAAGCAGGTGAGGACAATCGTGCGGTCCGACAGCGCAGGAAACCTCTGGACCCCTCGCATTAGGACGTAGACTCATAAATCCTGCCGAATTGCGTTGGTCGCCAAGGGATACAATGGCAGGAGCCGCCGCGAAGGCGATGCTGGG
>JAFGWD010000030.1 GCA_016937315.1 Rhodospirillaceae bacterium | reverse complement strand
CAAGCTTAAGGCATTCCTCAAGAAGACCGCCGCCCGCACAAAGCAGGAGCTGTGGGAGGCCATCGGCCGGGGCATCGACACCTTTACTCCAACCGAGTGCGAGAACTATTTCGCTGCCGCCGGATATGACCGCGACTGGTAGGAGAATGCTCTAGCCTTCCTGATGCTGGCGGCTGGTTATGTGCTTCACCTTAAGGCATCGACCTTAAGCGGTGATGTGCCCTTGCCGCCGGCTCTGTTGTTTCATGCTCTTGCGAATCATTCCGAGGATGTGGCCGACCTTGCGTCTTTCTCTTTGAATGTTTGGCTGACCCGCAGCCTGTACCTGTTTGGTGATGCGGGCCCCTTTATCCCACTGGTTTTGGCCGGAGTGGGGTTGGTGTTGCGTGGGCGAGTGCACAGTACCTTGATCTGGAATTTTGGCTGGATGGCCGGGTTGGGGTTTGGTGTCCTCTTTTTTGTCCTCACCGATGATCATCCGACCTCACGTTTCTTTGATCAGAGTTATCTGTTGGTGCCCGTGGTGTGTATGGTGTCCAGCCTTTTGGAAACTCTTCGGCGGGCGATGCCGACGCAAAGCCGATTTGTCCTGGGGATGGCTTGGCTTTTGTCCCTGGGGACGCTGTTGGGAGGATTGACGTTTGTTTGGCATTTGCCGACGTCATTTTTCCCGTCGCGCCTGATGATCTCGGAAACCGTGGATATTGGCGGAGATGTGATTGGCATCCGTCGCCCGGAATATGGGCACAAGGCTGCGGGTTATCTGGTGCGTCAGGAATTGCTGGCGGCGTGGACGGCCCGCCCAGGCGTGCCGTTATGGGTCCATCATCACTCGCGGCTGAATCAAAAGGGCTATGATCCGTTTTTTGCCTATGCGGGGCTGTACCAGAAAGGCGATTGGTTCGCGGATCGCCTCGGCTTTGTGCCGCCTATAACGTATGCGCGTTCAGTCGATGGTGAGGCCTGTGACGGTTTTAAGACCTGCCTCGTGGTCAGCGGGTCCGTGGATAATCGCATCATTTCGGAAGACGCGGGGATGGATATGAATGACTGCCCTGCTCTGCATTGCGTGGATATGCGCTTTGGAGATGGTGCCGGGGATGCACTGCTCTACGATATCAGGAGTGGCGATAAAACTGTCTATCGGATTCGAACTTGGGGTCTCAATCATCCTGCGTTTGCGCCCGGGTCGTATCAGGTCATGGTGTTTAATCATGCTATGGAGCAGGATTACTCCCACCTGAAGGACCTCTTGCCGCCGCGTGCTCGCTACCGCATCAACGCCATTGCACAGAAGATTGGCAGTGTGATGGGTCGATAAGATACCACCACGCCGTTACGGAACAAAGGGAGGCCATGCTTCAGGACGCGGGTTCGGCCCCGGCTCCGATTTTTCTGAGCAGGGACAGGACCAATTCCTGTCGCCGCCACGACGGTCGGTCGGGGAAAATATCAAACAGGCTGTGGTAAGTGGCATCAAATGCCAGGGCGAGGTCCTGTGCGTCATGGGTTATTGCCCCATTGTCTTCTCCCAGGACTGAGATTTCCGCAATACCTTTGCCGCCAGATGTGATGCTTTGGGTTGACAGGGTGGTGCCGCCAAGGTCCACCTGCACGCAGAGGTCCACAGTACACAGCGGGTAGTGGGCGTCTATGTCGACGGGATCAGACGGGAAATCCACCGTCACCGAAACCGGATGCTTGAGGCGGTTGGCAAAATAGTCCCCCTTTTGTGACAGTCCGGCAAAGGCAAGGGTTGGTGAGCTCCAGTTCCGGAATCCCCCATAAGGAGCCAGTGGCGTGGTCCCCTGTCCTTTGGTACGCCACAAGGTGACGGTAATCGGTTGATCCGGTTTTTGCGCCAAGCGGCTTTCAATCGTTTGCCGGATCACATATCCGGCGGCTTTGGTGCCAAACAGCGGTTTGTTGCCACCGAAATCCGAGCTGGCGAATAGGCGCGGTATGATGGCAGTGTTGCAACGCCAGACAAACGCTAGCATGGATGTGGCGGCCAGGGTCAGGCTGATGGCCGTGCCGGCTGCGGCTAATGTGCGGAGTGCGCCTGCGGATCGCCATAGGCGTTCAAGACTTAGAACCACAAGAAGGGCGAAGGGGAGCAAGGTATAGATCTGATAGGTTTCCACTGATCCTGGGAAATATGGGATCATCACATAGACCAACAGGCCATATCCCAGGCTGGCGATCAGGCTATAGGCCCACAGCAGCCCCTTAATTGGCATTCGTCCCAGGAGCAAGGCCACGATAACCAACAAGGCGAGCAGTGGCGCACCTTCCCCCAGCGCGACTGTTGCATAGTGATGCCATGCCATGGGGTCGAGGTTCAGTCCTCCGGCGGAGTCATTCTTGCCGAGGGCCAACAACGCCAGGGAGTTCAGCGGGAACCTATCGCCCAGGCGGTCGCGCAGGATCAGCACCGCCATACCGGAAAGGCCAAGGGTAGCAATCACCAGTATGATCGGGTTGAGAACCTTCAGACACAGAAGCGGCTTTGCCCCTGCTGTAAGGGTTTTGATCAGGACTGTCGGGCGCATTTGACGGAGCGACCATGTCTGTTCGCGCAGAGCGAATGCGGTGCCCATGGCCAGTGGGATCAGAAAGAACAATCCATCACCGAGCATGGCATTGGCCAGTGCGAGTCCTGCCCACAGAGTGCTGCGCCCGGTTTGTGCCAGATGTTGTAAGGCCACCAGTGCCAGAACTTGCCCGAAGGGAATCCATACCCAGGTCCAGGTATGGACGCCGCGCCCCAATGCCACCAGCAAAGGCGAGAGGGACAACAGCAAAGCTCCAGCAAAAGCAATTCCTGGCGTTAGGCCGCCTCGCCGCAACAGGTGATGAAACAGCAGTACGGTGCCGACGCCCATCACGGCGGTTGGCAACTGAAACATCCCGACCGTCATCGGCAGACGCAGGGTTTCGGCGGCGGCATAAAACAGGCCCAGGTACATGGCAGGCAGGGGGCCATGGCGATAAAACAATAGGGAATGGATGCCGGAGGTCAGGCGATAAATCGCTTCATGGAAATCCGTAAACGCGGCAGGCAGGGCATGGAAAAAATGTGCAAAGGCCGCCGCGTGATAGAGGTATTCGTAATCCTCATCACGATAGAACTCGCTGTTGTGCGGCAGCAGGAAAACCGCGCACGCTACAGCGCACAGCACGGCCCATGGGGCAAGGGACTTCAGACGCGGATTCATGGGGGAGTCTCTTCGGGAGGTTCCTGGGCGTGGCAGATATCGGCGATCAGGAACAAAGGCCGCCCCTTTGACTGCAAATACAGCCGCCCCAGATATTCGCCCATGATTCCCAGCACAAACATCTGCACGCTGCCAAACAGTAGGATCGTTCCCATGATGCTGGACCAGCCGCGCACCGTGTCATCCGTGACCCATGAAATCAGAGTGTAGACCAACAGCAAAATAGCCAATCCACCGGTAATGGCTCCGGCCAACGATGCCAATCGCAACGGAGAAATCGAGAATCCGGTTATAGCGTCAACAGCAAAGCGCAGCATCTTGCGGAGGGGGTATTTGGTTTCTCCGGCAAAGCGTGCGGCGCGGTCATAAAGGAAGGGTACCTGACGATAGCCAATCCAACTGACCATGCCACGGATGAAACGGTGCTGTTCCGGCATCGCGTTCAGGGTGTCGGTGATGCGGCGGGTCATGAGGCGAAAATCGCCGGTGTCGGCGGGAATGTCTACCTCGGCGACGCAGCCGAGAAAGCGATAAAAGGCGGCGGCGGAGGCACGCTTGAACCATGTTTCTCCAGCTCGCTGGCGGCGTTGGCCATAGACGACGTCCGCGCCTTCTTTTTTCATCACCGCCATCATCTCATTGATCAGTTCAGGCGGGTCTTGCAAATCGGCGTCGATGACCAAAACCAGATCGCCATGGCTGTGATGCAGTCCAGCAGTCAGAGCCAACTGGTGTCCGTGATTACGCGCCAGATTGATCGCCACCACTCGTGTGTCGTTGGCGCAGAGGCCGGACATCATGGTCCAAGAGTCATCCTGAGAGCCATCGTTGACCAAGATCAATTCATAGCCAGAGATTGGTGCGGCTTCTAACGCGGCGGTGACGCGGCGATAGAGCTCGGGGAGCGTTTCCTCCTCGTTGAAACAAGGAATAACACAGGACAGAAAAGGCTTCATTCGGTGCAGTCTTTCGTCAACGAAGCAGGCTGATAAGCCCATGGCCCGGCGCGATTGTTGGGCAGGCACGAAGCAAAGTCAATGCAACGGTGTGCTCGTATAAAGGGTTAGGGTGCAACGCTTCCCATGGCGCACAGTTTGATCCAAGCCGCGTCGGGGATTGGCATCACCGACAGGCGGGACTGGCGCACCAGAGGGAGGTCTGCCAACTGGGAGTCGGCTTTGATATCGGACAACGTAACGGGGGAGGCAAAGGGGCGCAGGGCCTTGACCCAAACCTGCACAAAGCGACCGCTTTCATCGGTAGGGTCAGGTTCGGCCTCGCCAACAATCTCGACGATTCCGGCAATCCGTTTCTCCGTTACCGAGTGATAAAAGAACGCAGTGTCGCCGATACGCATGGCCTTCAGATTGCGTGCCGCCTGATGGTTGCGCACGCCGGCCCAGGCCTCGCGCTCGACCTGAATTTGGTCATCCCATCCCCATTCGCCGGGTTCTGACTTGATTAACCAGTGTGCCATCGCGGACCTCATCGGTGAAAGTCGTGGGTTATGACCACGTCCTCAAAGGGCCTAGGCCCCTTGCTTCCGCGTCTCTTTTAGGCCTGAGGCAGGACGTGCTTGAACGGGTGGACGGCGACACTTTGGAACAGGCCGGCCTTGGCGTAGGGGTCGGCGGCCAGGATTGCATCCACGGTGGCGCGGTCTTCGGCTTCAATCACCAACAGGGAGCCGATCATGCTTTGCCCATCATCGGACAGCAGAGGGCCGCCGAGGGTGATCGGCTGCGTTTTGGCAAAGGCCAGATGCGCATCGCGGTTGGCAAGGCGCACATCAAGAGCATTGGGTTTGTCGAAGCAGGTGATGGCAAACAGCATGGGACATTCCTTCGTGGACGGTTAGTCTTGTTCAGCGCGTAACGGGCGCGACAGCAAATCACCAATGGTGGTGTTGATGTCGGCGCCGTCGAATAGAACGGCGGCGACGGCTGAGGCGATGGGCATGTCGATGCCGGTCTTGGCGGCGAGATCGCGGGTCGCTCGGGCCGTGAAAACGCCCTCCGTGACGGCGCGGCGTTCGCCCAGAACCTCCTCCAGGGTGCGGCCTTGGCCCAACGCGACGCCCAAGGAGAAATTCCGCGACAGCATGGAGGTGGCGGTCAGGATCAAATCCCCCAACCCGGCAAGGCCCATCAAAGCGACGGGGGTGGCCCCCTTGGCGACGGCGAGGCGGGTGATTTCCGCCATGCCGCGTGTGATTAAGGCGGCCTGGGCGTTATGTCCCAAGGTGCGGCCAGAAACGATACCGCAGGCAATCGCGAGAACGTTTTTGACGGCGCCGCCGACCTCCGCTGCGATCACGTCTTCTGACCAATAGGGGCGGAAACTGGGGGTGCCGATAGCGTGTGCGAGGCGTTGTGCCAGGGCTTTGTCGGCGCAGGCCAGCGTAATGGCGGTGGGCAAGCCCTTGGCGACTTCTGCCGCGAATGTCGGGCCGGACAAGACGCCCCAGGGGGTGCGGGGCAGTTCTTGCGTTAGGACTTCGCTCATCAGGGCGAAGCTGCCTTCCTCAATGCCCTTCGAACACATCACCACCGGCACATCAGGCCGTGAAAAGCGGGAGAAGGCACGCAAAACCGGGCGCACAAACTGTGCGGGTGTCACCCACAGGATGATGTCGGAGGCGGCAATATCCCGCAAATCCGTGGTTGCGACGATGGTCGGGTCAAGTCGTACGCCGGGGAGGAAGGCGGAATTCTCGTGGGCGGCATTGATGCCTTCAACCACATCGGTTTCATGCGCCCACAGCGTGACCT
>JAFGWD010000029.1 GCA_016937315.1 Rhodospirillaceae bacterium | reverse complement strand
CTTGGCGGCTTTGCTATTAAAGGCATCCGGCTTCAACGGGTCGGAAAAGCCGAACAAACCGGGTGAAATCAACTGTCCCGCTGGCTCACTCTGACCGCCCATGATGCGCGACTGAATCGCCTTACGATCAATCGCAATAGACAAGGCTTTACGCACACGAGGGTCCTTCAACGGATTTGTCTCGGTGCCGGAAATCCCCGGAGACTTTTCATTAAAGCTATCCAGGGCAACATAGATCACGCGATTCGACAAACCATCGACGACGTGGATATCCTTGTCCTTGCGTAAACGCGGCAGGTCCTGAGATGGCGGATTCTCGATGAAATCGACATCACCCGCCAAAAGCGCGGCAACCCGTGGCCCATCAGAGGGAATCGGCTTGAAGGTTACCGTATCCCAAGCCGGTTTTTGCCCCCAATAGGTGGCGTTCTTGGTCAGGACAATGCGGTCGCCTTTGACGAATTCCTTAAACTTGAACGGCCCGGTGCCGGGAACCTTGCCTGCGTTGACATCTTCGGTCGACGGATAGGCCGCAATGCCCTCACAACCGGACTTCTTAAAGACAATCGGCCCCGTAAGTTTGCCGCTTTTCGCTGGCAGAATTCCAATGGTAGAAATGTCGTTTGGCATCAATGGATAGGGCTTTTCCGTCTTCAACACCACGGTGTCATCATCGGGGGTTTCCACCGCCGTGACCGATTTCATGTAAATGGTGAAGGCCGACGGGCTGTTGGGCACATTCGGCACGCGACACAGCGAAAACACCACATCCTTTGACGTGAAAGGCGAGCCATCGTGGAAGGTCACGCCTTTACGCAATTTGAATTCCCAAGTGGTATCGTCCACAGCCTTCCACGAAGCCGCCAGGCCAGGCGATAAATGCTGGTTTTCATCTTGTTCAATAATGGCATCGAACATGTGCGATGCCATGGAGTTGTTGGGAATCAGGTTGTGATAATGCGGGTCGAGCGCACTCGGCTCCGCAGCCAAACCGATTTTAAGATCGGTGGCAAGGGCGGGGCTAGCAACCGCCAAAAGCCCCGCGATCAGGGCAGTGGTTCCAGTCAGTCCATAGCGCATTGTGCGAAGTCTCCACGTCTCCGGGTTCATAAACACGACCTGTGCTTATGTGGATTGCACTCCCGAAAGGCATTTTTTCTTGTTGACGCTATCTTAGGCAACTGCGAACCATAGCGTCAAATATGATTCACTCATAACTTCATTTGGAAATGCTATGGCCTCACGAATCACCATGCGTCAAATCGAAGCCTTACGTGCCGTTGTTCTCACCGGTGGAGCCTCGGCCGCAGCGCGTTTGCTCAACGTATCACAACCTTCCGTCAGCCGCCTTCTTGCTGATTTAGAGCGCGAGGTGGGTTTTCCTCTGTTTGACCGCAGCAACCGCCGTTTACGCCCAACGCCAGAGTGCGAGGTAATTTATACTGAAGCCGAACATCTGTTCGCTGGACTTTCCGGGATTGCCGCACGCGCCAATGAAATTCGTCAAGCCGGACTCGGGCATTTGCGAATCGCCTGTATGCCCAGCTTGTCTTCCGGCGTTCTGCCAAAAATCATCGCACAGCTCTGCCAGCGGCGTCCAGAAGTACAGATTTCTCTATCCTCCTATGGGTCGGCCACCGTTGTAGAGTGGGTTTCTCGTGGCTTGGTCGATATTGGCATCGCCTTAAAACCTCTGGAAGCCCCCAACGTCGAAAGCCAGTTGTTGATCACCACCGAACTGGTCTGCGCCATGCCGGAACACCATCCTCTGGCACAAAAAGCCGTCATCGAACCTAAGGACCTCGCTGAGGTTGACTTCATCGGTCTTACCGACGACCGTCTGTCCTGGGGGGCGATTGCCAACGTCCTACATGCGGCGGAGATCACACCGCGACGCCGCATCAGCACACAACGCGCCCACACCGCCTATGCCCTGGTGGCAGAGGGCGCGGGGGTAACCGTGGTCGAGCCCTTTACTGCCCACGCCTTCAAAGGCCGAGGCGTGGTGACAAGGCCCTTCCAACCGCGCATTCCGCTGTCTTATTTCCTGTTTTTTCCGGCCGGCCGGCCCCCTTCCGGAGTGGCGCGGGAGCTCCAAGCCGAGTTGCAAACCTTCCTCACCCGCATCGCACCGTGCGGCTGAGCCTTGCACAGACCGCCTTAACATGATAATGCGAGTCATTCTCAATGTGGAGGCAACAATGGCACGCATCGGTTTGTTTTATGGCTCGGACACTGGCACCACCCAAAAGGTGGCCAAGACGATCAAAGGATTTTTCGACGACGAGACGATGTCCGCACCAGTCGACGCGATGAAAGCCTCGGCAAAAGACATCCTGGCCTACGACCATCTGATTCTCGGCACACCAACGGTAGGCATTGGCGAACTCCCCGCAGATTGGGAAGCTTTAATGGAAAAGCTTGTCTCCACCGATTTGTCTGGCAAGACGGTGGCAGTGTTCGGACTGGGTGACCAGTTCTGTTATGCCGACAGTTATGCCGACGCAATGGGCGAACTGGCCGACTTTTTCGCCGAACGCGGCGCACGGGTGGTCGGTGATTGGCCAACCGACGGGTACGAGCATGCCGCCTCTCTCGCCGTACGAAACGGGCGCTTCATCGGTCTTGCACTGGACGAAGACAACCAGCCCGAACAGACACCAGACCGACTCAAGGCCTGGCTCAATCTCATCGCTCCGGAGTTTGGGCTCGATCCGGTACACTAGCTCTGCCTTGCATCTGGAACACCGCAAGACGGGAGCAGATGCGCGAAGGCGCGTCTTGTCCTATGATACGGGGGCCAGTGCATGCGGCACATCGCCGACATGCCCCATGGAAGGGGAGCCCCCGAGACTTGGATTCGCTGCGTGCCACCGACCTCTATCCGCCGATCTCGCCCCACATTTCCGGCCTTTTGCCGGTGGGCGACGGACATACTCTGTACTGGGAGCAATGCGGCACGCCCTGGGGAATCCCCGTAATCTACCTCCATGGTGGGCCGGGCTCCGGGTGCTTGCCGACACATCGCCGGTTTTACGACCCAGATCACTACCGCATTGTTTTGTTCGATCAGCGCGGCTGTGGACGTTCCACGCCGTTGGGCGAAACCCGAGCCAACACTACGGCACACTTGATCGCCGACATCGAAGCCTTGCGCCAACACTTGGGTATCTCCCGCTGGTTGATAAGCGGTGGCAGTTGGGGCACAACATTGGCCCTGGCATATGGTCAGGCACACCCGGAAAGTTGCTTGGGATTTATCTTGCGCGGCGTCTTCTTGTTCAGTGCAGAGGAAGTGAACTGGTTCCTGCACGGCATGGGGCGGTTCTTTCCCGAAGCAGAGCGCCACTGGCTTGACCATCTATCGGAAACAGAACGGAGCACCCCCCTTCCGGCCTATGCCCGCCGCCTAAACGACCCCGACCCGATGGTGCATGGACCCGCCGCACATATCTGGAATGCTTATGAGCATGCCTGCTCCAGCCTGCGCGGAACCAAAAAACCAGAAATCGATTGGTGTGTTCCGGCAGATATGGTGGGAAAAGACGTGGTAGCTCTGGCACGATTAGAGATCCACTACATGCAGCAATTGGGTTTCTTAGCGCCGAACCAATTGCTGAACGGATTGTCGGCAATTCGCGATTTACCCGCAGCCGTGGTGCAAGGGCGCTATGACATGGTCTGCCCGATCAAAACGGCAGAAAGCGTGGTGCGTGCTTGGCCTGGATCGGCCTTTACCGTGGTGCCCGACGCCGGACACTCTGCCTTCGAACCCGGCATTCGTTCCGCTATGGTCCGCTACACAGATGCCTTCGCACAAAACAGCGGAATGAAGGGAAAAACGGCCTTCGCACTTTGACGAAACAAACATTCGCGGTATAACCCGCCCATGTGTCCCCGTAGCTCAGCAGGATAGAGCATCGGATTCCTAATCCGGGGGCCGTGGGTTCGAATCCCGCCGGGGACACCAAAATCTCGTTAAATATTAATGGGCTAGGGCAGATTCTCGACGAGATTCCGGTGAGTTTGCGCGCTAAGAATTTGATGAATAATTCCAATAATCTAGCCCGTTAGAATATTGGCGGATGGAAGTGTAGCGCGGCGGGAAATTTGGCACAGTTTGGCGATTGGTTTGGCACAAACGCCTAATACGGTTTGGTGAGCGTTTTTAGACGGTTGTTGCGTCCCCTTGCGGGGGCGCTGTTCACATTGTCAAAGAGCGGTGGGTTCGGGTGAGGCTGGGGGTTTGGGATAGGGTTGGACTCGGATGTAGCGCGGCGCGAAATTTGGCAGAGTTTGGCGATTGGTTTGGCACAAACCCCTAGTCAGGGTGAAGAGCCTTTGAAGGCCTGTTGAAATGGCCAACTCGGGAAGCGTTCCGGGTTGGCCATTTTTTATTCTAGCAGGCTGTTGAAGAAGTTACTCTGCCTCGCAGACGAAGCCTGAATCGTCGCTGTTGTGGATGTAGATGTGGCCGACGAGGCGGCCTGCGGTGCCGATGGCACCCAGCCTCTCCCGCAAGCAATATCGGCGTCGTTGTGGCCTTCCCACGAGAATTCGGCGCAGGCGGGACCATCCCGGCTCTCGTAACGCACGTTGAGCGTCCGCAGTTCCTCGATAAAATCGGCAGCATCGTAGCCACGGTCGGCACCCAACGTAATTGCACGCGGTCGGTCGCCCAGAGGCTCGATCATGTCCAGTTCCGCCAACTGTTCAGCGTGACCCGATGCGCGGGTCAGCCGGGTGTCCACGATCAAGCCCGAACGGTTTTCCATCAGCCCATGACCGATGAAGCACAGCTTAGCCTCCATACCTGCCCCCTTGCGGTAGAGCATGGCATCGAGATCGGTGGTGCTCTCGTGAGTATCGTTGGACCGTTTCTTGCCGCGAAAATCAACCGAGGGGTTGCGCCCACCGCCTTCACCGCCATCGCCCTTCGGTTTGAAGCTCTTCATGGAGGCCTACGCTTCGATCAGCGGCCGTCGACGCTGAAATGCTCGCCCGACAACGCCGCCAGTGCCGTATTGGTCATCTCCCGGATCGTCCGCAGCGGGTGGTCCATGCGCACCTGCTTCTTCAGGTCAACGTAGGAGAACAAGTCTCCAGATCGCTTGTCTGTCCCGCGCATCATTCCCTCAGCAACAATCCAATACCGAGATTGAATCACGCGGCCGCCAGATAGGCCATTGAGTTTTTCAACAACCTGCTAAAGCCGAATTTGGAAACCGGATGCCTGTGTGTCGCGATAAAAAGCCTGCACGCCTTCCAATGAGTAGGTGGCCAGGTCTTTGCCAAGCATGGGTAATTTTTCAAGAATGTCGGGCGGCACGGTGATGATGTGGCAGCCGATCTCATCGGCTTGGGCAATGTGCAGCAGACCACGGGTGCTGGCCCAGATTACCTTGGTCTTGGGGAGGTGTGCGAGGAGGCGCAGG
The DNA here is from genome assembly GCA_016937315.1 of Rhodospirillaceae bacterium. GTDB lineage: Bacteria > Pseudomonadota > Alphaproteobacteria > Rhodospirillales > Rhodospirillaceae > Oleispirillum. The sequence continues at coordinate 1,358 of JAFGWD010000029.1, read as the reverse complement.
GTTTCCTGCATCAAAGGCAGGGGATCAACCCCGGTATCGGCAACCCGTCCGGCGAAAATCGACACGATGGCCGGGGTGTTCGGGTCCAGGCAGGTTGCAATGGCGCGGACCTGTTCCAGCGTGAATACCACAGTGACATTGACGAAAATACCGTCCGCCGATAGGGCGCGGATGATGGGGCCGGTGAATTCGCCGTGTGTGGTGGTGACCGGAATCTTGACGTTGACGTTGGGTCCCCACGTCGCGATGACCCGAGCTTCTGCCTCCATTGTCGCCAAATCGTCGGCAATCACTTCAACAGCGACCTGATGGTTCGGCACGGCGGCCAAGATCTTACGGGCATAAGCCTCGTAATCGGAGGCTCCGGACTTGTGCATCAGAGACGGATTGGTCGTGAAGCCTGAGATCAGTGGATTTTTTGAAAAGTGGACGATGTTGTCGAAATCGGCGCTGTCAACGAAGAGCTCAACTTTAAGTGCAAGCGGGTCTTTCATGTCGAGAAATCCTAAGCGGTAAACCCCATAGAATCTGTAATGCAATAGTCCCGTTTATTCAAGGAAGTCAGTGGTCGGAGGGGCGCTTAGGCAGCCAAACGTTTCTGCGCGGCGGCGACCACGGCCTTTAATGCGGACAGGTCAACACCATCGCGGCGTAAGATGGCATGCAGCAGAGGGTCCCCATAGAGATCCGTGAGTTTGGGTTCTTGGGCACCGGAAAAAGAGGCAGGCTGTTTGGTGGTGGTGCAAGATTTCGGGGGGGCGATGTGCATGCCTGCGTCCTCTGTTCGTTGTGGTGCGCCCGAAAAACCGGGGGGGCGTGTCCCAACCCTGAATCATCTGGTGTGAGATGACTGTGATGTCCATCATGAAACCTCGATTTTCTTGTAAAACACATAAAACATAAGGAAAATTTTCATAAAAATAGCGGCGGAAGGTATCCGCCGCTATCTACGCAGAGTTGATTTTTGGCTGGATTATTGGGCGGCGAGGTTCCGTAATACATACGGCAGAATGCCGCCGTGGGTCATGTAGGCCAGTTCATCTACAGTGTCGATGCGACAGGTCACGGTGATGGTTTTCGTGGTGCCGTTGGTGCGGCTGATCTCGACCTTGATATCCTGTCGTGGCTGCACGTTCGCAAGGTCGGTGATGGTAAAGGTCTCGCTGCCGTCCAGTCCCAAGGTCTTGCGCGTTATGCCGTCTTTGAACTGCAAGGGCAGGATGCCCATGCCGACCAAATTGGAGCGGTGGATGCGTTCAAAACTTTCCACAATTACCGCACGCACGCCCAACAGCTTGGTGCCCTTGGCCGCCCAGTCGCGCGAGGACCCGTTGCCGTACTCGACGCCGGCAAAGACT
>JAFGWD010000247.1 GCA_016937315.1 Rhodospirillaceae bacterium | reverse complement strand
CAGGCTTCAACAAGATCAGGAAACAGCTCCGCACCAGAGCACCGCCCTTCATCGCAACCATAGTGGTGCGCCCAAGCACATTGGATGCGAGCACATTCCATGTGGCAAGACGCGGAATCGGCATTGTATTCGTAGACCTTCAACCCCTGTTCCGAGAGAGAGAAATCAAAGCGTCCGGTAATCATTCGGGTGCGACGGTTTTCCCAGGATTGGCGCAATCGCGGCCACAAGACCGGTGGCAAATTGAAATGCCGCAACAGATCGTCATCTTGCAAGACCATGTGCGTGGCATGCAAAAACATCGCATGCAGTTCATTGGTGGCACGCTTCAACTCACGTTCCGCCGTTTCACCAATTCGGAAATAACGGTGTTCGTTTTCCGGGCGATCCGCCATCTTGCTGCCGCCCATGCTGACCATATAGGCCGCCTCATCCGGCGCAGTTGGATTCAACCAGACCGCATTCTCTTTCCCCTGTGGATCGACCGCACGAGCCTGAACCTGAAACAGATGCGGATCGGCATCCATGATGGTTTCGGCATAGGTAGAATCATCGGTCTGGATCATCCATCCGAGAATCGTGGCATCGCCAAAGGTGCATTCAATCCAATACGATCCATCGGCGGCCACGCTCGCCGTTAACTCGCGGGAATATGTTTGTCCGTCCGGCCACGGGCAATTATCGACGTTCTGTTCAACGCACCGCACCCGATCGGCAAAGACCTCGGTAACAATGGCGACATGGCCGGTCACGACGAACTCTCCGCCTTCGTTCCAAATCAGTAAGGCACCCGGTTCCGGCCAGCGTTTTGCCCCATTTCGAAAGGCTTTTAGTGGGCGCAAACTGCCGTCCGCGACCACCCGAAGCGCACGCAATTTGAATATATCGTAAGCCATCGCGACATCGCGAAAGATCATCCCTTGGGTTTGATATAGCCAGCGGCGCGCAAACTCCACGCACTGCCATTTATGGCCCATGGACACACCGTCCACGACATGGCGGAACGACGCGCGATTGGGATATTCCTCTGCACTGGCGCTCTCATAATCGGAGGAATAGACCGGCACACCACCCGGCGCATAACCAAGGACAGCGCCGAATTTGGCCGGTGGCAGGTGGGAAAACGGCATAAGACAAGCTCTGACTCGGACAAAACCAGATGTCCAGATGGGAGGTTACGGCGGGAAAAGCCAGCCTATACCCCACACAACCGCCACGAAAACTACATTTTCCGCAATTCCGTAATGGCGCATTCATAACGAAGGCGATAAAAAGGCGGCTTGGTTGATGCGGCAAGCTATCGGAACACCCAAGGCTTCCGGTTGCCATCGATCCATCCTGTGGCCTGCGCGGTTAGAACGCGAAAACGCGGCACCGCCGTTATCGTTTATTCTAGGGACATTTCCATAACAGGACTCATGCAATGAACCGCATCGTCTACCTTAACGGCGCATGGCTGCCGGAAAATGAAGCCAAAGTCTCCATCTTTGACCGGGGTTACGTCTTTGGAGACGCGATTTACGAAGTCACCGCCGTCGTCGGCGGCAAGCTGGTGGATTACGCCGGGCATACCGCACGACTACACCGCTCAATCGGTGAAGTCGGCATCGTCTGCCCACTTTCTCCCGATGAGCTGCTGGCTGTGCATCGCGAAATCGTTACCCGGAACAACCTGGATGAAGGTCTGATCTACCTGCAAATCTCTCGCGGTGCCGCTGACCGCGATTTCCACTTCCCAAAGAACCCAGTGCCAACCCTGTCGATGTTTACCCAGGCGAAAAAAGTCCTGGAGAATCCACTGTACGATACCGGCATTTCGATCATCACCGTGCCTGACATCCGTTGGGGCCGCCGCGACATCAAGACCGTGCAACTGCTCGCCCCCTCGATGGCCAAGATGGAAGCCGAAAAGCAAGGTGCAGATGACGCCTGGCTCTACGAGGATGGTTTCATCACCGAAGCCACCTCCTCCTCCGCGCACATCATCAATGCACAGGGGCACCTGATTACCCGCCAACTCAGCACCCGTATCTTGCACGGTATCACCCGCCTGTCGATCCTCGATATCGCACGGCATGCCGGGATCACGGTGGAGGAACGCCCCTTCACTGTCGAGGAAGCAAAGGCGGCGAAAGAGGCCTTCGTGACCTCAGCCACGCAGTTTGCTATCCCCGTGGTGCGCATCGACGGACAGCCAGTTGGTGACGGCAAACCTGGCCCGGTAGCAAAAAAACTGCACCAGCTCTACCTCGAACATCACATTAATAACGCAATATAATGGTCTGTTAAAAAAACAATAAGATGTGTGTGTCTTCGGACGCAGGCCACGAACAAACCCCGTCATTTCAGGCGGGGTTTGTTATTTACGGTTCAGGTTCTGGGCCTTTTGGAAAATACAGATCCGTATCAGCGGATAAATGCTTGTCGATATGAAAGCGGTCACCATACAACTGTCTTCAGAAAGGGCAGAAAGGGCAGAAACGGCATAATCAATTCTCATCCCGTCTTCGCTTGCATAACGGCGGCTCTTTCGCCGATACTTGAAACTAGAGATTTCTGCCCAGGGCGTAAGTCCATTCATTCTGTTTCAGAATCGAATGGACTCACAATCAATTGAAAATGCTCAACTCTTTCCGATTCAGGATCTCAGTTACAAATATCCACCCCATGTAATGATAAATGCATTCATTAAAACAGCACCTTACCAGGGAGAAAATCGGCAGATATTCTGTATCATGTTACATCTATACGTAGATATTTACAAAAAGATAACCGGGAATTGATTTGTTACTCATTTCAATATTTTAGAAATTACGGCCACTCTTCTCTGACAATTTAACATCAGAAATGCAAGCTCAAGCGTCTGGTGTCTGTGCGTTGAACCATGTAGGAACGAATCATGCGTATTTTGTCTCGTCACACGTTCGAAAAATATCAAAACAACTCGACCATCCTGGCTTTATTGGAAGCACGCGCCGGCGTTGGGCTATGGGATGTGACGCTGCACGATTCTGACCCGATACATCCGAAGAGCGCATGGCGCTGGTCTAATGAATTTCGCCGACTGCTCGGTTTTACCGACGAGAGCGATTTTCCAAACGAGATGAAATCGTGGCACAGCCGCCTCCACAATGACGACGCAAAGACCGCAGGGGCCGCCTTGCGCTCTGCCCTTGCCGACAAAACCGACCGCTATGACACGATTTACCGGCTGAAGCTCAAGGACGGAACATACCATTGGTTTCGGGCAATGGGCGGAGCCTATCGAGACGCATCAGGCAAGGTGACACGCATGTGCGGCTCTCTGATCGACATACATGCGGAAAAGATGGCTGAGGTGCAGCGAAAAGTGGATATGCGGAATCTCGCCGATACGTTCGAAAAACGGACCATGGACTTGGTGATGTCGGTTTCGTCTCTATCCGGCGAGTTAAGGAAAACAGCTCAGGCCATGTCCACGGGAACGAGCGAAGCTGCGGCTCAAGCGACGACCGTCGCTGCCGCTGCGGAACAAGCTACCTCGAATGTACAGACCGTTTCGGCCGCTGCGGAAGAATTGTCCTCCGCAATTTCCGAAATCTCGCGCCAAGTCACTGAATCGAGCCGTATTTCTTCAGATGCCTATGAGGAAGCCGGGCGCACCAACACCATAGTCAAAGGACTGGCGGAAACCGCAGATCGTATCGGTGCCGTGGTTGGATTGATCAACGACGTCGCCAGCCAAACCAATCTGCTGGCTCTAAATGCGACCATCGAGGCGGCTCGAGCCGGAGAGGCGGGTAAGGGGTTTGCTGTTGTTGCAGGCGAGGTCAAGAATTTAGCCGGTCAGACCGCGCGTGCGACGGAAGAGATCACCAAACAGATTTCTTCCATTCAAGCGGAAACCCACAAAACCGTCACGGCGATTCAGGCAATT
>JAFGWD010000246.1 GCA_016937315.1 Rhodospirillaceae bacterium | reverse complement strand
TTTTCGTGATCGCCGACGGCTTATCCGCCACGGCCGTGACCGCCAACGCCAAAGCCACGCTACTGGCCTGCATCGACCGCCTACCCCAGAGTTGGACCATTGGCCCGGTGGTTCTGGCAGAACAGGCCCGTGTTGCTTTGGGTGATGATATTGCCCACGCCCTCGGGGCAAAGATGGTTGCCATCCTGATCGGAGAACGTCCCGGCCTCTCGGTTGCAGACTCATTGGGCATTTATCTCACCCTTGATCCTCATCCGGGCCGCCTGGAATCCGAACGCAACTGTATATCCAATATCCACGACAACGGCCTCTCCCATGCACAGGCCGGCGCCAAGCTCGCTTGGCTCGCATCCGAGGCCAGAAAAAGAGGGCTGACCGGAATCGGCCTGAAGGATGAAGCCCCACCGCTTCTCGTGGTGAACGAAAAGATCCGCCTGAAATAAGCCAACCGGCACGGTCTTTGCGGGGCACATAGGCGCGGCGATGATCAATCGCGGCAACGCGCCATTGTGGAGACTCCGCGTGAGTATAGGCCGTTCATCTTATAAGCAAACTATGCCCCTAAACTGTGCACAACATCGGCACCACACCATTCTGGCCGCCGCCGCGTCCGGTATCACAGGCTTTATTACAAAAAACGGTGGGGATGCGGAAAACGTCTGCGACACCGCTGGCGTGAACCCCCTGTGCCTGGATGATCCACATGCGGCCATAGATTTAGGTGCCTTTGTCACCCTGTACGAACATGCGGCCGAAAATACCCGATGTGACAACTTCGGCCTGATTTTCGGCCAGAGTTTCCGCCCCGAGAGCTTGGGGCTTATCGGGGCCATCGCCCTCGCCGCCCCCACTCTGGGCGCGGCCATCACCACGCTGGCAGAGTTGTTTCCGTTTCATCAGCAGGCCACGGAAACCCGGATCGGCGCAACCGGTGGCCTTTTGACCCTGGAGTACCGCATCCTCGACGGCAGCATCATCAACCGTCGTCAGGATGCTGAACTGACTATGGGCATGTTTGCCAACATCTTTCGCCACACGTTGGGAACGGACTGGGCTCCGGAACAGGTGTTTTTCGAACATCCCTGTCCCGCCGATGGACGTCTCCACCAAGACCTGTTCGGTGCGGATATCTGTTTTGGACAACGCACCAACGCTCTGGTTTTTCGCAACCGCGATATGGATCGGCGCATGCCCAAAGGCGACCTCGCACGCCTAGACCACCTACGCCGCAGCCTGATCAGACTCTCCGGTAGCACCGGCACCCTTTCCCTGTTGGACCGCATCAAAGGAGAAATCCGCAGCCGCCTGCCCAATGGGATAATACACGTGGACGCCATTGCCGAAGCTTTAGGATTCGCACGCTGGACTTTGCAACGCCGTCTATCCGAATACGGCGTAACATTTTCCGATATTCTGGACACCGTCCGGCGGGACTTGGCGGCGCTTTACCTGCGTCAACCACACATCCCCCTCTCCGACATTGGCTTTTATCTGGGATATTCGGAACACAGCGCCTTTACACGCGCCCACACCCGATGGTTTGGCGTTCCACCACACCACGTCCGTCACTCTTAATGCGACAAATAGGCAGAAACATCCACGTCATCAATTTGCTCGGGATTAAGGTACTGCTCCGCATAATGGTGATACACACCACTCTTTAAGAACAACATGAAGACATCGGGATCAATGGCGCGTTTCACCGCCATGTCGTGTAAAATTCCAACCGCTTCAGATAAAGACTTGGCCTTCTTGTAGGGACGATCAGAGGCCGTCAAAGCCTCAAACACATCAGCCACAGCCATAATCCGGGCCGGAATTGACAAATCTTCGGCGCTTAAGCCCCGTGGATAGCCCGTACCGGTCAGCGTTTCATGGTGGGATCCCGCATATTCTGGAACACGCCGCAGATCCCTGGAAAAATTCAGGCTCTCTAACATGATAATGGTCTGCACAATGTGCTCGTTGATGACGGCCCGTTCCTCGTCGGACAGCGTGCCGGACCGCACAGAAAGATTATGGAGCTCACCAAAATGGAAGCGCAGAGGTGGTATTTTCAGGTTAAATCCATAACGTGGATCGAACACCGGATCGTTGACGGAACGTGGGACTTGGTGTTCCGGCCGATCTGCTAGCAAGAATTCCGGCGCGGGTAACGACACCTCTGGATTCTCCGCCAAGCGGGCGTGCTCTCCATGTGACAGTCCTAGACGGTCGCTGAAATGTCGCAACCACTTGGTGGACGCAATCTCACGCAGGCGTTCCACATCGGCATCGCTCATGAACTCCGAACCGACATTGCAAGTCGCAACAAAGGCAAAATCCGCCTCCAATTGCCGTGCGCGTGTCGCAAAATCAACCCGCGCGGAGGCCGCATCCCCCCCCGCAAGTATGGTTTTCAAACTGGTGATTTCAGCATCCCGCAACAACACCTCAAAACGGGTGCGGATTTCATGAATGCGATTGGTAATGGTTTCCAGCTTGGTTGCCTTATCGATCACATATTCCGGTGTCGTCACCTTGCCGCAATCATGTAACCAAGCCCCGGCCCGAAACTCTCGCCATTGTTCTGGCGTGGTAAAGGCAAAATCCGCGAACGGACCAACATGGGACGCGCTCGCCGCCTCGGCCAGCATCAAAGCCAGCTCCGGCACCCGCGCACAGTGCCCCCCGGTATAAGGGCTCTTGGCATCGATCGCCCCCGCCACCAAACGTATCATGCCGTCCATCATCTGGTTCTGGGAGTCCAGCAGAGTGCGGTTGTAAAGCGCCGTCGCCGCTTGTGCCGCCAAAGCCTCGACAAAACTTTGCACCTCGGGCGAAAAAGCCACCACTTGGCCACTGATCGGATGATGCGCGTTGATCAACTGCACGGCACCAATCACCTCGCCACCGCGTGGTTTCAACGGCACGGTCAGGAACGACTGCGAGCGATATCCCGTGTGCTCGTCAAACCTCCGGGTCCCCGAAAAATCGAACCCCTCCGCATCGTAGGCGTCTCCAATCGCCACCGTGCGTTCCAAATGCACCGCATGGCTCACCACGTTGTGGTGATTGGGGGTGCCATCCGGGTCGTAAAGCGGCACAGGCGGTAAATCCGGCAGAGCCCCGCTGTCTCCTCCCATACGAATACGCAAACGATCATTATGCATGATCTCAAAACGCAAGGTGTCGTCATCGCCACGCAGATACAGTGTGCCGCCATCAGCGCCAGCGATTTCTTTGGCTCCCACCAAAATGGTTTCCATCAGCCGGTTGGTGTCACGCTCTGCCGCCATGGCCACACCCAAGCTGATCAGGCGCTCCAGCTTCGCCTGCACATCGGCCAGCTCATGACCCCTGAGTTGCAAGGACTCCTTCATCAAACGAAAGGCCTCGGTCAGCACGTCAAATTCCGTGATAAATGAACGTTGCGGCGGCGTCCCCGAAAAATCAAAGGTCCGCACGAGATAGGCATCTGCGGCCAGCCCCCCGACTGACCGCGACACGGTTCGCGACAAGAGATAAATCACCGGAGCCGCCCCAAAAATGACCAGAACACCAACCAACACCACACGACGGGCCAGGGCATCCATATCTGCAGTAAAATCACTGAGTGGAGCGATAACGCC
>JAFGWD010000245.1 GCA_016937315.1 Rhodospirillaceae bacterium | reverse complement strand
CGGTTGGCGCGTAGAACTTGTGCAAGGCGGTCATCAGGCCGTGTTCCGCCAGTGCGGTGGCCATGCTAAAACTGCCCACGGTGTCCATATTGGCGGCAATAATTGGAATACCGCTCCAGGTGCCTTCGGCATGGGGAAAGCGGAAGGTTCGAGAAAGTGCGACATTGGAGCGCGAGGTGAGGCGTGAGCGTTTGGGACGAATCAGAACGTCTTTGTAGTCAAGCTTGACCTCAGTTTCCATACGCATGGTTAAACGCCTCCGGTCCATTTTGGTTTTTATTCTGCTTTTGTGGTAGCGCGGCTACTCGGTTGGTTCAAGGCGTGTCTTATTTGAGAGCGCTTTAGCAGGGTGTGGAAAAAACCCCTTCCAGGGAGGAATGGGCGGATACGAAATCTGATTTTGGGATGGATTTAGGATTGTCATTCAGGCAACAAAAAAGCCAAGCAGGTCACTTGCTTGGCTTTGCTGCGCTGGCTCCGGAGGAGGGATTCGAACCCCCGACCAGCCGGTTAACAGCCGGCTGCTCTACCGCTGAGCTACTCCGGAATAGCGCACTGCGAGAAGCGGAAAGTCTCGCAATCCGACCGGGACGACCCCGGTGAGGCCGCGATGTATAAGCGAAGCCTACGTAAGGGTCAAGGCTCTTTTTACGATTGTGTGATCAATAGGGCGAGGCGGGGGCTTTTCAGTTTGTCTAAGGTTAAGGGCGGGGCTATATAAAGGCAGCACTTGCGGGGGAAATGGGCGATGTCTCTTTTCGTTGGCGCTGGAACGAAATCGGTTGAGGATGCTGAGCATGGATTTTGAATTGGCGCGTCACAATATGGTGAACAATCAGGTTCGCACCAATCGGGTGACAAATCCCCTGGTCGTTTCGGCTCTGCGGTCGATCCCGCGTGAGGTGTTCGTTCCATCGCCGGTTAAGGGCGTTGCCTATATTGATGACGACATTGAGGTTGCTTCTGGTCGCTTTTTGATGGAACCGATGGTGTTTGGCCGTTTGCTGCAATTGGCTGAGGTGCAGCGCACCGATACGGTTCTCGATATCGGGTGTGCGACGGGCTATTCAACGGCGGTTCTGGGGCGGATGGCGTCCAGCGTGGTGGCGCTGGAGGAAGACGTGGTTCTTGCCAATTGGGCCGTGGAAACCCTTCTTGGTCTTGGCATTGATAATGCAGCCGTGGTGGAAGGTGAGTTGGCGCGTGGTTTACCAGAGCAAGGGCCTTATGACGTGATTTTGATCAATGGTGCGGTGGATCGTGTTCCTGATGACATTCGCGCACAGCTTGCCGAAGGTGGACGTTTGGTTGCGGTGGTGCAGGACAAGGGAATTGGCCGTGCCACGTTGATTACGCGTCGTGGCGGGGCTTTTGGTCATCGTGTGGAGTTTGAGGCGAACATCGTGGCCTTGCCTGGTTTTGCTAAACGTCCGGTCTTTGCTTTTTAATTCTGGTGGCTGGTTGTTGGTCCGGCTGACAATTGGCGGTTCCGTATGGACATTGTAACATTTGCAGCCTATGTCTCTGAGCGAGGGAGATTTCTGTGTCGTTTGCGGTGTCGACGGGCGTGTGCACTGCCGTCTCGAAGGGGACGGTCCAATTTTCGAAAATGGAGTGCTTCATGGCGATGATCAGCCATAGACTGACCGGCGGTGTGGCTTTGGCGGCCTTGCTGGTGGCTTCGCAGGTGGGCATGGCTCGTGCCGAGACTTTGAGCCAAGCTTTGGCCATGGCCTATGCCTCGAACCCCCAACTTTTAGAACAACGAGCCTATTTGCGGTCGGTTGATCAGGGGGTGTCGAAGGCGCTGAGTGGTTGGCGGCCGACGGTGACCCTTTCTGCCGATGGGTCCTCGGTTAAGCGCGATGCTTATAAGATCAAAGGCGTTGACCAACGTTCGGTCTGGCGCCAGGACCGCAGCCTTGGCGTCACACTGTCGCAGCCGGTGTTCACCGGATTTGGTACCGTGAATGCGGTGGATCAGTCCAAGCACCAAGTCCTGGCAGAACGTGAAACGTTGCGGTCTGTGGAACAAACCGTGCTTTTGTCCGCTGTGACGGCTTATTTGGACGTTTGGCGCGATATGGCGGTGGTCGATTTGCGTACCAACAACGAGCAGGTTCTTCAGCGTCAGTTGGAAGCCTCGCGTGATCGCTTTGATGTTGGTGAAATCACTCGTACCGATGTTGCTCAGTCCGAGGCTCGCCTGTCCAAAGCGCGGGCGGATCGCGTTTCGGCGGAGGGGGATTTGCAAGTTTCTCGTGCGGTCTATAAGCGTGTGATGGGGAAGTCTCCGGAAGATATTAGCGTGGTGCCGCCGGCGGATGGGCTTCCCCCGGAACTGACCGTTTTGTTGACGGAAGCTTTGGGCGGGAACCCGGATTACAAGGCTGCTGACTATACGGTTCAGGTCAAGGATGACGCCGTCGGTGTGGTGCGTGCGGAGCTTCTTCCCGATGTCAAGTTGGTGGCCAGTGCCACCCAACTAAACGACCAGTCCTATTCCGATGACGAGATGAAGGTCTATTCGGTGGGGGCAACCCTGACCATGCCGCTTTACGAGGCGGGAAGTGTCTATGCGCGGTTACGTGCGGCAAAGGACCAAGTGGCGCAAAGCCGTAAGGCGCTGGAACGAGTCCAGCGTACGGTGGTGGAAACGGGGACCAGTTCCTGGGAGTCCCTGGTTTCTGCGCGGGCGCAGATCGTGGCCTATCGTGAGGAAGTGCGGGCATCGGGGATTGCTCTGGATGGTGTACGGCGAGAGGCTGAAGTCGGGTCGCGCACGGTCTTGGACGTTCTGGATGCAGAGCAGGAACTTCTGGATGCGCGGGTCAATTTGGTGAAGGCGCAACGTAACGAAGCCCTGGCATCCTATCAGGTGTTGTCGGCGATGGGACGCTTGACTGCCGCCGATATGGGGCTGGATGTGCCGCTTTATGATCCGAAAGTTCACTATCGTGATTCGTCCGGAGCTTGGTTCGGCACCTCTGTGTTCTCTGACGATGGACGAGAAGGGATTCAGGCCGCGAAATAAGCGGGGTGTTCGCCTGTGTGAAAATCCATTAAGTTTTTGTACGACCTGTGTTATGGGTTGATGGATTGGTCATGCGGG
>JAFGWD010000244.1 GCA_016937315.1 Rhodospirillaceae bacterium | reverse complement strand
CGGACTTTGAAAAGGCGCTGACTGGCGATGTGCGTGGCTTGAAGGTTGGTATTCCGAAGGAATATCGTCCCGGCGGCCTGTCGAGCGAAATTGCTGCGCTGTGGGATCAGGGAATCACTTGGCTGAAAGACGCGGGTGCGGAGATCGTGGATATCTCTCTGCCGCACACCGATAAGGCGTTGGCAACCTATTACATCATTGCCCCGGCTGAGGCGTCTTCGAACCTCGCCCGCTATGATGGCGTGCGCTATGGCTTGCGCGTCGAAAACGGGGGCAATCTGGACGAGATGTACATGAAGACCCGCGCTGCGGGCTTCGGCAAGGAAGTCAAACGCCGCATCTTGATCGGCACCTACGTGCTGTCTGCCGGGTATTACGAGGCCTATTACCTGAAAGCGCAGAAGGTGCGAGCGTTGATTGCCAAGGATTTTCACGAAGCCTTCAAGACCGTCGATGTGATCCTGACGCCAACCGCGCCGTCCGATCCTTTCCCCATTGCTGGTGGGGCGAAGGTCGATCCCATCACCATGTACCTGAACGATGTGTTCACGGTGCCCGCGTCTTTGGCGGGCTTGCCCGCGCTGTCGCTGCCCGGCGGGTTGTCGCAAAAGGGTTTGCCCTTGGGGCTGCAACTGATTGGTCGTCCGTTTGACGAGGAAACCATCCTGCGTGCCGCGCAGGTGATGGAAACCGCTGCGGATTTTACCGCCGTGCCGACGCTGCTGCGGGGGAGCAAATAAGATGAGTTACATCATTCAGGGTGAAACCGGCCCGTGGGAAGTCGTCATTGGCTTGGAAGTCCATGCTCAGGTGATTTCCAAGTCGAAGCTGTTTTCCGGAGCCTCCACCACCTTTGGTGCGGATGCCAACACCCAGGTGGCCTTCCTGGATTGCGGCATGCCGGGGATGTTGCCGGTGATCAATACGGTGTGCATTCGTCAGGCGGTGAAAACCGGCCTGGGACTGAATGCCATTATCAACCGGCGCTCGGTGTTTGATCGCAAGAACTATTTCTACGCCGATTTGCCTTTGGGCTATCAGATCAGCCAGTTTGCCTACCCGATCGTTGGCGAGGGGACGGTGATCTTGGACCTGAAGGACGGCACCAGCCGTGAAGTCGGGATCGAGCGTTTGCATCTGGAAATTGATGCAGGTAAGTCGCAGCATGACCAGCACCCCACCAAGTCGATGATCGATTTGAATCGGGCCGGTGTCGCACTGATGGAAATCGTGTCCAAGCCAGATATGCGGAGTCCAGAAGAAGCCGGCGCGTATTTGAAAAAATTGCGGGCGATTCTGCGGTATTTGGAAACCTGTGATGGCAACATGGAGGAAGGCTCCATGCGGGCTGACGTTAATGTGTCCGTCCGTCATCCGGGCGAACCGCTACGTACCCGTTGCGAGATCAAGAACGTCAACTCCGTGCGTTTTGTCATGCAGGCCATTGAGTACGAAGCCGCCCGACATGTTGAAGTCTATGAAGCGGGGGGCATCATCGAACAGGAAACCCGCCTGTTTGATTCGGCTAAGGTTACGACACGTCCCATGCGGTCCAAAGAATTCGCCCACGATTATCGTTATTTCCCGGACCCGGATTTGTTGCCTCTGGAATTGACCGAAGCCTATATCGCTGAGATTGCGTCGGACATGCCGGAACTGCCGGATGCAAAAAAGGCGCGTTTCATCGGAGAATACGGCCTGTCTCCTTACGACGCGGGTGTTCTGGTGGCGGAAAAAGAAACCGCTGCGTTCTTTGAACAGGCGGTCGAAGGCCATGACGCCAAGATGGTCGCCAACTGGGTGATGGGCGATTTGTTCGGTGCGTTGAAGCGCACGGGGCGCGATATCACCGACAGTCCAGTTTCTCCGGCCAACATCGGCAAGCTGGTGGACCTGATTAAGGACGATACGATCTCTGGCCGTATTGCCAAGGATGTCTTTGAAATCATGGTTGAAACCGGAGAAGCGCCGGATAAGATCGTCGAGGAAAAGGGCCTGAAGCAGGTCACCGATACGGGGGCCATTGAAGCCGTGGTCGATCAGGTGATTGCGGCCAACCCGGAAAAGGCGGACGAAGTGCGTGGCGGCAAGGACAAGCTGTTGGGGTGGTTCGTTGGTCAGGCGATGAAGGCTTCGCAGGGCAAGGCCAACCCTGGCATCTTGAACGCGATGATCAAGAAAAAACTGCTGGGCTGATCAGTCCGTCCATAAGGTCAAAATGACGCCCGGAGGGATTCGGTTCCTCCGGGCGGTTTTGTGTGTTACGGCGGTGACGGATGTGGGCTGAGCCACGGGGTTCAACAGGGCGGAACGCTTTGCTGCACGGTAATCAAACCATCGGTGGGGAAACCTAAGCCGTGGGCTTGTTCCACCAGTGTGGTGCGGATGGCGTCGGGCAGGGTGGGGGTACGGCTGAGAATCCACAAATAGTCTCGACTGGGGCCGGACACCATGGCCCAGGCATAGGCGTCGTGATCCAAGGCGAAGACCGTATACCCGCCATAGAATGGCCCAAAGAAACTGACCGCGAGGTGCCCGGTGTTTGGGTCCGCCATGAACTTGGCGCGGCCCGTTGACTCTCGCCATGCGCATTTTTTTGGGTCGTACCCGCGATTGACGACTTTCAGACTACCGTCGGAATTTAAGGTGTAGGTGGCGGAAACCGCGACCAAGCCGCGTTCAAAGCGGTGGTCTAAGCGTGCGATTTCGTACCATGTGCCGAGATAGCGGGAGACATCGAATCTTGTCACCGGCGTGACGCCATCGGGAACGCCGGTGCAGGCGGACAGTCCGGGCAGTAGAGCGGTGAGCAGTCCGATCAGCAGGCGTTTCATTTTTGTGGCTCCCTCGGGGCGTACTTTTTCGTGCGCGTGTTCGATGTCCCTACAGCGCAAGATCAGGATGGTCCGGCTGATCTTCAAGGGAAACGTACCGTTCGATATCGACAAGAACGGGCTGTGGGCGGATGAAAGAGCGTGAGATTGCGGGTGTTTGCTCAAGAGGGCTGAGATGGAAACGCGAACCCATGATATCGCGCAGATATGGATGCAGACCGTGCAAGTCCTCGACAATTTGGAAATCCTGATCCTCGACGGGGAAGAAGGATGAGGTCCGCCGGATTCAGGTTGGTGTTCGTGCCGCCTGAGCGTGCTCTTGGCATCAAAAAGGGCGGCGGAAATCCGTCGCCCTTTTGTTTTGTGATCATGCGTGGGCTTTAGCGGCTCCACCATCCGGTGCGCGGCGGTCCCGCAGGCGCGGCCGGTTCTGCCGCCACAGGCTCTGGTTGTGGCGCTGCCGGTTCTGGCTCTGCGGCCATAGGCTCTGGTTGTGGGGCTTCGACGACGACGATCGGGATGGTGGTCGTTCCAGATGACACAGGCGCATCCACACCATCCGAAGATAAGGCAGCATCGTGTGTC
Organism: Rhodospirillaceae bacterium; assembly: GCA_016937315.1. Classification (GTDB taxonomy): domain Bacteria; phylum Pseudomonadota; class Alphaproteobacteria; order Rhodospirillales; family Rhodospirillaceae; genus Oleispirillum. Next base: position 3,535 of record JAFGWD010000244.1, on the reverse strand, counting down.
TCGTCCGTGGGTTTTGGCTTCCTCACGGCGGGTTTCCGTGCGCGTTTCGGCTTTGGTGGATCGGTTTCTTCAGGGGCACCTTCTGCCAACACGGTCTTTTTTGCCGCAGGTTTGCGGGTCCGTCTCGGCTTCGGTTTTGGGGCATCAGGAGCATCAGGAGCCAGGGGGGCTTCGATGCCCAGAGGCGCTTCTGCTACCGATACTTCCGGCATCACGTCCAATGGTGTTTCTGGGGGCTGTTGTGTTGCCGGGGCGGTGTTGGCCTCGGTGTCCGCCGCCAAGGACAGTGTGTCTTCGGCGTTATCAGAACCTCCGTCCTCGGACAAGATGTCATTGACCTGTTCCACGGTCAGGCCTTCGGTGGTTTGCGTACGGTTCCGCCGCCGTCCACCGCGCCGCCCGCGCCGCCGTGACTTCTTAACCGCATCACCGGTCTCTGCATTCAAAGTGGGGGGCAGAGGTGTTGTGCCGTCCGATACTTCGGCATCTTCGTCGGAGACCGTGACCGTGCCATTCTCGTTGATGGCAAAAGCATCAACCGTATCTTCAGAAGTCTCGGCTTCTGGCCGCTTGCTGCGCCGCTTGCGGCGGCGGCGTTTCTTTTTCGCGCCGTCTTCTTTGGCGTCGTCTTCTGTGGTTGGAAGTGTCTCGGCCTGGGGTTCGGTCTCGTCCTCGGTTTCGCCCTCGTCCTCGACCTCTTCCATCTCGTCTTCCGGTTCGACTGGATGTGGTTCGGAGGGGATCGGCGTCAGGGCTTCGCTTTCTTCCTTAGACAGAGCGCGGAGACGGTCCAGTGTGACATCGCCCAGCATCATCGTGTCCGAACCGTTGACGGTCACGGAGAAGCCGTAACGGGTCTCGATTTCCGCCAGAGCGGTGCGCTTCTGGTTAAGAATGTAAAGGGCGATGGCGATGGGTACGGTGATCGCGATTTCAGCGGAACGGCGGCGCACGCCTTCTTCCTCAATGACGCGCAGAATTCGCACCACTTCGGATTCGGTGGAGCGAATCATCCCGGCTCCCTTGCAGTGCGGGCAGGCGACATAGCTGTTTTCGACGAAGGATGGGCGTAGGCGTTGACGCGACAGCTCCATCAGGCCGAATGGGCTGATGCGGCCAACTTGGATGCGGGCTCGGTCAGAGCGCAGTGCTTCTTTTAAGCGCCGTTCCACCGCCGCGTTGTTCTTTGCGTCCTCCATGTCAATGTAGTCGATGACGACCAAACCGGCGAGGTCGCGCAGGCGCAATTGGCGTGCGATTTCATCGGAGGCTTCGATGTTGGTCTTAAGGGCGGTTTCCTCAATGTTGCGTTCTCGCGTCGAGCGCCCGGAATTTACGTCGATGGAAACCAAGGCCTCGGTCGGGTTGATGACGATGTAGCCGCCGGATTTCAGCGTCACCTGAATGTTGTGCAGGGCTTCCAGTTGGCTTTCCACTTGATACCGGTGGAACAGCGGCATGACGTGGCTGTCCTTGTATGGCTGGACTTTTTTGGCGTGGCTAGGGGTCAATGCCTTCATGAAGTCTTTGGCGATGCGGTAGCCCTCATCCCCTTCGACCAGGATTTCTTCGATATCTCGGGCATAAACGTCGCGAATGGCCCGTTTGATCAGTGTGGCTTCCTCGTACACCAAAGACGGCGCACGGGATTCCAGCGTCAGGGTGCGGATGGCGTTCCAGGTCCGCAGCAAATATTCATAGTCGCGTTTGATCTCGGTCTTTGATCGTTCGGACCCGGCGGTACGCACGATGACCGCCATGCCTTCTGGAATTTCCAGGCCGCTCATCATGTCTTTTAAGCGGCGCCGGTCGGTGGCGCTGGTGATTTTGCGCGAAACCCCGCCGCCACGCGGCGTGTTTGGCATCAGGACACAATAACGCCCGGCCAGGGATAGGTACGTGGTTAGGGCCGCGCCTTTGTTGCCGCGTTCTTCTTTGACAACCTGAATCAGCATGATCTGGCGTCGTTTGATGACGTCCTGAATTTTATACTGGCGGTAGGGGCGTTGCCGTTCACGAGAAGATGAGGCGTCATCTGCATCGTCGCCACCCAGATGCTCAACGGTTTGCTCGTTTTCGGCGCTAGCATTCTCAGGGGTGATGTTTTCGGCTTTGGCGTCCGTGGCGGCAGCGTCCGGTGTGGTGTTGTGGGCGTTGTCGTGCGAATCATCCGCCGAATTGGATGAAGCTTCTTCTTCAATCAGGCGCAGCCGGTCCGCAGCCGGGATCTGATAATAATCCGGGTGGATTTCGCTGAACGCGAGAAAACCGTGGCGGTTCCCGCCGTAATCAACAAAAGCGGCCTGAAGCGAAGGTTCAACTCTTACGACTTTTGCGAGGTAGACGTTTCCTTTGATTTGTCGTTTCGTCGATGTTTCGACGTCGAACTCCTCAAGCCGCGTTCCATTCATGATGACCACACGCGTCTCTTCGGGATGCGTGGCGTCGATCAACATACGTTTGACCATTAAAGGGGATACTCCAAGACAATACGCCGCCGCAGGCCGCCTTGAGCGGCGCGGCGCGTGTGTGTTCGTTAAGCCTGTGGAAAATGCCGGTCATCATTGGCATGCGCCCATTGTTTGGTCGCGTCGACGCCATAGAAAAAGCCGAGGGTATCGGGTCATGTTTGGCTGTCGACATTCTGTTTCCGGCAAATCGTTCATTCGTTTCGTGTGTGCGGTGGCGGCGACTGAAATTCCGGCGATAATCAAGGCTACATGTGCCTGAAATGTCCGTGCCTATCCGTTCCCGCGCGGCTTCAATACTTTTCCGTCAAACAAGGCCTGAGACCTTGATGTTTATCCGGCTCGCCGATCCCGGTGAAAAGTTTTAGGGGGTGACAAGCGAAAAACGGAACGATACCGCACGGACGGCTGGCTCCACAGCCAGCACCGCGCCGAAAGATAGCTCTGAAAACGTGTCAGGACAATGGCACAAATGCATCAATAGCTTTTCTTTCATAAAAGGGGCCGTTTTGCGACGTTGTTGCGAACCGAACACGTATAGAATAAAAAACCCGTTGAGGCTGTGACGAAGGTTGCATCGCGACTCCGTATTCCATAATACTTTATATGGTCAGAAGTGGGGCACGGGTCGGCTTTCTTGATGAGTCGTTTCTTCCAACAATTGGACGTCATGAGCAAGCGAGTTCCACCGAAAGATCACATGTTTGAGGGAAAGGTCCTGCCTTCTGTTGACGGGAGCCGCAGCCTGTTGCTTTCGCGGCGTTCTTTATCGTTGATGGGGTTGGCCGCTGGTGCGCTTGCGGTCGTAGGAGGTGCAGCGGCACGCGCGGCAGGGCTGATCGCAGTCTCCGGGGTGCGCTTAGGCGGGACGGATACGGCGACCCGTTTGGTCCTTGATTTGGCGGCATCGCCGACGCATGGGGTTTTCTCCCTCGCTGATCCCTATCGCATTGTTTTCGATTTTCCAGAATTCGATTGGCGGGTTCCGGCGGAGCGTATGCCTGCGCCGACGGGGTTGGTCCGGGGGCTACGGGCGGGTTTGTTCCGTCCTGGGACGTTCCGTTTGG
>JAFGWD010000243.1 GCA_016937315.1 Rhodospirillaceae bacterium | reverse complement strand
AGGCTCATGGTGCGGCTCCGGTACTGTCTTGAGACGGACTCGTCCGAGACACCCCTTGCAAGCCGCAAGCCAGTTTTAACGCATTGAGTATATGAGATTTTCTCTCTGGGGAGGGCGGAAACCGGCAAACTTTGCCGGGGGCAGACCGTCCCGGACGGCAGCAAGTGCCGCCCAGGACACGCCCAATCAGATGCAGTACTGCTTCAACGGCTCGAAACCGTTGAAATTAATGGAGGCATAAGACGCAGTATAAGCACCGGTCGAATGGATTTCGACCTTGTCTCCGGCCTGAAGAGTCACGGGGAGGCAATAGTTGGCCTGATCATACAAGATATCGACGCTATCACAGGTCGGACCGGCCAGAATAACCGGGGCCGTTTCCTCACCATCGCGGGACGTCGTCAAGCGATAGCGAATGGCTTCGTCCATGGTTTCAGCCAAGCCATTGAAACGCCCAACATCCAAAAATACCCAGCGACGTTCGTCGTCATAAGCCTTGCGCGAAACCAACACCACCTCGGACTGAAGAATACCCGAGTCACCCACCAAGGAACGACCTGGTTCGATCATCAAGGCCGGAATGCGGTTGCCAAAATGCTTGGTAACCGCATGCATCACCGCATTGGCATAAGACGGAAGAGCTTCGACATCTTCTTGATAGTGCGCCGGGAAACCACCGCCCAGATTCACAGCCTTCAGTTCAATGCCACGGTCTTGCAAGTCCGAAAACAGCATAGCAACCTTAGCCAGGGCGACATCCCACTGATCCAGATCGGTCTGTTGCGACCCCACATGAAAAGACACCCCATAAGGATCCAAGCCCAGGGTTTGTGCTTCACACAAAAGATCCGCCGCCATATCCACCGCACAGCCAAACTTCCGACTCAGTGGCCACTGTGCACCGGTGTTCTCGACCAGGATACGACAGTACACACGCGAACCCGGTGCGGCACGTTGGATCTTGTGCAGTTCCTCTTGGGAATCGATTGCAAACAGGCGAACACCCCTCCCGAAGGCATCCGCAATATCGCGTTCCTTCTTAATGGTGTTGCCAAAGGAAATGTTCTCTGCCGACGCGCCATTGGCGAGACACAGATCAATTTCCGGCAAACTGGCGGTATCAAAGGATGATCCTTCGCTCGCCAACATCCGCACCACATCAGCGGCCGGATTGGCTTTGACCGCATAAAAGACCTGCGCAAGAGGCAAGTGTTCACGCAGGTTACAATAGTTTTGACGGATGATTTCCAGATCGACCACCAAGCAAGGGGTGGGCGGGCGTTGTTGCTCCAGAAAGCGTCGAATACGTTCGGACATCGTTTCAAGTCCCCCTTCGGGAAGGACCAGGCCGGATCACACGATCACATAGGCGCAGGTCATCGGATTGCAGTCCAACGACATGTTCCTCGGACAAAACCGCCCGAAAAACACCCCGTAACTTCAACCAGGGAACGACCAGAGAAGAAATGAAGATGACAATGCCGTGGCACGAGAAATCACCGACCCTCGGTTTTCCATGCGCCCCCCCGACGGACGAACACCCCACGGGACAACGCAATCTGCCTTGACGTACAATACGCAATACGGCGGTCTAACTTCAGTTCCACCCCGGACTTTCGCCCGGTCACGTGTCGTGCGTCGTTACGTAGCCACCAAGGGTCAGAGGCACGTGCGCAAGGAGCGCCTATATACTGCTACACCCTCCCTCGGTAAAGTAAAAAATTGTATCAAAAAATACGGCCCAAGGTCGCCTGGGCCGTATTCATTTTATTATTTATATTCAATACGTTCAGATCAACCCAGCCAGCGGCGATGAGGGGTCGGCATAAAACTTTTTCGGCATCCGCCCGGAAAGATACGCCAACCGGCCCGCTTCCACTGCCAAACGCATCGCGCGAGCCATTTTGATGGGGTCTTTTGCCGCAGCAATCGCCGTATTCATCAGCACCCCATCACATCCCAGTTCCATCGCCTCTGCCGCGTCGGAAGCGGTTCCGACACCCGCATCCACCAACACCGGAACCTTCGCTTCCTCGATAATCAAGCGGATGTTCACAGGATTCTGAATGCCCAGGCCAGAGCCAATCGGTGCCGCCAACGGCATGATCGCAGCACAGCCCATTTCTTCCAGGCGCTTTGCCATGATTGGATCATCGCTGCAATAGACCATCACCTCGAAACCCTCTTTCAAAAGAATTTCAGCAGCCTTCACAGTTTCCATCATATTCGGATAAAGGGTTTTCTGGTCCCCCAGAACCTCAAGCTTGACCAAGCTCCACCCCCCCGCCTCTCGCGCCAAGCGCAGAGTCCGAACCGCATCATCGGCGGTGAAACACCCGGCGGTGTTGGGTAAATAGGTATAGATTTTGGGATCAACGAAATCCATCAGCATCGGCTGCTTCGGGTCGCTGATATTCACGCGGCGCACCGCAACGGTGACAATCTCCGCCCCCGATGCCGCCAGCGCCGCAGCGGTCTCCGGAAAATCTTTATATTTGCCGGTCCCAACCAGCAGACGCGACGAGAATGTCCGCCCCGCAATCACCAATGGATCTTCGTTCACCTTGTCCTCCTGCGGCGCACCGCCGCCAATAAAATGCACGACTTCAAATCGGTCTCCGTCTGCAACATTCGTCGCAGCATACGCCGACTTCGGCACAATTTCGAGATTCCGCTCCACCGCCACTTTGCGCGGTTCAATCCCCAATTCCTGCAACAAATCCGCGACCGAAAGCCCTTCGCCCACGGTTTTGGTCTCGCCATTCAAGGTGATGTGCATCGCGTATCCAGTGTTGCTTTTCGGTTTGAAGATGCCAGAGTATGGGACTGAGCGACAACAGATGCAACCAAACCGCATCCCATTCTGGAGTATCCCCTTTTGCCCGCCGCACAACACACCAAGCGCGTCCTAATTCTGAACGGCCCCAACCTCAATATGCTGGGCGTCCGTCAGCCCGAGGTCTATGGCCGTGACACCTTGGACACCATCAAGGCCGCCTGCACCACGTTTGCAACCCAACGGGGATGGACACTGGATTTTCGGCAAAGCAACGCCGAGGCCGACCTTGTCACTTGGATTCAGCAGGCCCGTGAAGGCGCGGATGCGGTGATCATCAATCCCGCCGCTTACACCCACACCTCGGTGGCGATTTTGGATGCCTTGCTTCTGTTGGAAACCCCGGTCATCGAAGTCCACCTGTCCAACATCCACAAGCGCGAGGATTTCCGCCACCACTCTTTCGTCTCGCGTGCCGCAACCGGGCTCATTGTGGGATTCGGCGCAAAAGGCTATTTGATGGCGCTTTCTGCACTGGATGATGCCACGGACTGATCCAATGTCCCTGCATCTCACGCCCGAGATTCTCCTCGCCGCCTACTGCCAGGGCGCATTTCCCATGGGGCGGAGTCACGACGATCCAGACCTTCTTTGGCTTTCTCCTCATTTGCGCGGCGTATTGCCCCTGGACGGCCTGCATATCGGGCGCTCCTTGAAACGAACGCTTCACAAAGCCCCTTACCAAATCACGGCTGACACCAATTTTTCCAGCATCATGGCGGCCTGCGCGACCCCGGCAACCGGACGCGACGACACCTGGATCACGCCGCAGATTATCGACCTTTACACTCAACTCCACGAGATGGGGTTTGCCCACAGCATTGAATGCTGGGACGGTGATACCTTGGCCGGTGGGCTATATGGCCTCGCCATCGGTGGTGCGTTTTTCGGCGAAAGCATGGTATCGCACCGTGCCTCCGCTTCGAAAGTTGCCCTGGTCCACCTGGTGGCCCGATTGCGTGCCGGGGGCTACACCTTGTTGGACACACAATTCACCACGCCGCACCTTACCACCTTAGGCGCGATTGAAATTCCACGCGAAATTTACCTGCACAGGCTGGAAACTGCGATTCGTCAAGGTGCCGATTTTTTCCCATCGGAAACAAAAATCTCACGCGAGATCATGGATCTATGCGCCACGCCCAGATCTTGATCACGGCATTTTCCTCCCTTACCTTTAGACGTGGTACTCTCGTCGGCGAGCCATAACCAACACACAGGCGCAATATGTTTCAGAAGGCAAACATGAAACGAAATGGCGTCTTCTCTTTGCAATCCCTTATGGCGTTTCCTTTGGTCATGATCCCGTTGTTAATGACCGGGATTTTCGCACTCGTCTTTCATTATTACACGCTCAGCGCCGCTGATACGACCGCATCTCGGATCATGCGATTATGGTTACAATCCGTTGAGAATCACCTAAACGAATTCCTCGGCAAACCATCAAAGCTGAATCTTGTCCTCGCCCAGGACATCGGAAAAAACGGCATTTACCACATCAATGACCTCCGCAATACGGAGACTCTATTGCGGCGCGAGGTCAGCCGTCTTATCCAGAACCATGACGCCATCACTTACGTTGGCTTCGGAGGCTCCGTTGGAGAGTTCGTTGGTTTCAGGCGCAACGCAACCAATTCGGACTTCTCCCTCACGCTCAAGGACTTTCGCACGAACAACATCATGCGCTCTTATCAAGGCGGAACCCTCGACAGCCTCGCACTGTCCGAATATCCGACCTACGATGCGCGTCGACGCCCCTGGTACAAGGCCGCCATCACGGCGGGTGGTGCCGCGTGGTCCCCCATCTACACCAATCGCGACCATGTCCAGGATTTGACTATAGCAAGCGTCCTTCCCATCACAGGGCAACACGGTGATCTCCTTGGCGTCATCGAAACCGACATTAGCCTGAACCGCCTCAATATCTTTTTGCAAGACATCAAAGGCAATAGCCACGGTGAAATCGCCATTATCGACACAGACGGCTGCCTGGTTGCCCATTCCCGCAGGACATCTGTCGCCTCAGAATCCGATCACGCCTGTGGGACCACTGATGCACGCCGCATTCCAGCCAACGCCAGTCCAAGTCCCATGCTGGCCAAGGCATGGCGATACGCAACCGAAGTGCACCATCTCACAACGGGACGTTTTGAACTCAGCGGAGATGACGGTCGAATTCATGGACTCATTCTCCCCTATAACAGCCAAGGGCTTCACTGGAACGTCGTCGTCGCCTTGCCCGAAAGCGAAGTCCTCGGCAACATCCGCCAGAGTGAACGTGATGTTCTCATTCTGGCCGTGCTGAGCTTGTTTGTGTCCAGCGCGTTTGGATTGTGGTTGGTCAACCGGCTGGCCCGCCCCATTCGGCAAACCGCACAGGCCGCTAACGACTTGGCACGCGGCGAATGGCCCGGAGAATTGCCAGAACAGCAGACCGTGACCGAAGCGGCGGAGTTGGTCCACGCTTTCAACACCATGTCGGAACGCCTGGAACACTCCTTCGGACGCTTACGTGAACAGATTTGTATCGACACTTTGACGGGACAACTGACTCGCATTGGCTTCATCGAAGCCTTTTCTGCGTTGGCCTCGCAGAACAGAGGTCCCGCCATTATGGTTCGCCTGGGGTTAGACAACTTCCGCGCCATCAACGACAGCGTTGGCTACCACACCGGCGATGTGTTGTTGGCCGCAGCCTCGGAACGCATACGAAACGTTGTTGGCAACCAGGGGCTCATCGGGCGTTTCGCTGGAGATGAATTCGTCATCCTGACCATGGGATCTCCCGCCGACGCCCTCACCCTCGTCCATCAACTTGCGGCAACCTTCGCAGCCCCCTTTGCCTTGTCCGGCGACGAAATCCTGATTTCCGCCAGCATCGGTTATTGCTGTGACACATTAACCCCTGACAGCCACGACCCCTGGATGCGCCAATCTGGACTGGCTATGACCGCAGCCAAACGACGCGGCCCCGGCAGCAGCATCGCCTTCTCTCCCGATATGGAAGCCGTGATGGGTGACAACCTGCGCCTCGCCAGCGACCTCAGTCATGCGCTCAGCGGCCAGCAACTCTGCCTCCATTATCAACCCATCCACCGTTTATCCAATCGCGCCCTGGTGGGATGCGAGGCCCTGCTGCGGTGGAAACACCCAACACGCGGCTGGATTTCTCCCGGACAATTCATCCCGCTCGCTGAAGAGACCCCACTGATTCTGACCCTAGGTTCTTTTGTCTTGGAAACCGCATGCCAACAAATGCGTACCTGGATCGACGATGGCACGCTGCCTCCGAAAGCCAACATGCACGTCAATGTCTCCGGGCGACAACTCTTGCAGTCTGATTTTGTGCAGGAGTTTCAAGATGTTGTTGTCGCAACTGGCCTGCCACCACACAACATTTCCCTAGAAGTCACAGAATCCTGCCTCTTGCCGCAAGGCGTGTTGGGTATGGGACGCCTCAGTGAACTCCGCAGCATCGGTGCCAATATCTCCATTGACGACTTCGGCACCGGCTATTCATCTCTCGCCTACTTACACCAGGTGCCGTTCACATGCTTGAAACTCGACCAATCCTTCGTGCACCGCTTAGCCGAAGACGAAACCAGTCGGTCGATTGTCGCGGCAGTCACCCACCTCTCGCGGGCTTTCTCAGCAGAAGTCATCGCAGAAGGCATCGAAACCACGGCACAACTTAACCTACTGCGTTCCATGGGCTGCACCTTGGGGCAAGGCTTTTTGTTGGGACGCCCTATGTCCGCCGAGGACTTCGCCAAAACAGCACGAAGCCTCCCGGCAACACCTCCGTCTTTGCTTTAGAATCAGCCCCACCGATCACTGCGACTGCGATGTCACACCTGGCGGAGACAACAACCGCTTGGGCTTTTGCTGTGGCTTACGCAACCGCTTCCTCAACCACGACCACCAGCCGGTCACGATCATCGCAAAAAGCCCCAATGCCGCGATCAAATTGAGGGCACCAGACCATGCCCCGGCCCAGGTCCCTTCGTGCAATTCAGATACCAAGCCCTTGCCACCTCTCATGGGGACAACAGTTTCAGCCCCAACCACATAAGAGGATGGTCCATTGGCATCCTGTACCACAGCCAGAGCGGTTCCTCCTTTGAACCGACGGATGGAAACGAAAGCGTCCGTCATATGCGTCGCCGCAATATGCTCTAATGCCACGGTCAGGGGAATCGCCTGAGCCTGACGCGGCACCGGTAATGCGGCGCGACCCACGTGCAAGGTCATCAGCACGGCGGTCAAAGGCGTCAACAGCAACACCGGAAACCCAACCCACCCCATGAGGATGTGCACCCCCTGCGGTGTCGCCCGCAATCGTGGCCGCATCAGAAACGGTGCCACCACGATCAAACCCGTCATCACATACGTTGCGACTTTGACCAGAAACTTGGCATCTGCCAACAACCTCACATGCACTGACTTTGCAAAGGCAAAGACATCAAAGGGAAGATCACCAACCCGTTCGCCAGTCAGAATAGAATACACACCAGAGGCCGAAGAATGGGGAATCACAACCCTCAGCGCGTGTCCACGCATCGCACTACCGACAGAGGAAGCCTGACCGTCGGGGTCAATAATGGACAAAATCTGAGCAACCGCTTGTGCCGTCGCCGCAGCAGGTGGCTCGATCGGCAACATTGGCTTTATGGCCAGGACACCGCCTGACAAAACCACCACCAAAAAGATTGGTGTCAAGACCAGGGAGAGCCAACGATGGCTGAGAAAAAGGACACGTTTAAGGCGCGGCAGCATGAAACCGTTCTCCGAAGATATCCTTGAAATTCCCAAGAGAATATCGCCACACATGTCACTGAAGTATGTCGCAGCGAAACCGAAATGTAACAAAGTGTACGCCAAATGGGCACAGATTGTCCCTTTTCCTCCGATTTTCTGGGGCTACCTCAATGAATCGCCTTCCCTCAAAAAGCACATAACCTTACTATCTTCATCTACCATAGGTTCAGAGTCGCGCCTGCTCAGGCTTAGGACGTAAACGCATAAATCCCGCCGGTTGCGCCGGAGCGATTTCGTTCGTCCGAACAGGAGAAAAGCGTAGACCGTAGCGAGGACTACGGGCAAGCTTTTCAACGCCTTCAGCGGACGAAAGCGCCCGGCCCTCTGGGTTGATCGCCAAGGAACACCCTGGTTCGTCGCCACCGCTCACCGATGTCCCAGCATCGCCT
>JAFGWD010000242.1 GCA_016937315.1 Rhodospirillaceae bacterium | reverse complement strand
TCAGACTCCCGGCGCGTCGAATGCCGGTGCGGTGACGGAAGCCCAGGTTCGCGAAATCGCTGAGGCGAAAATGCCGAACCTGAACTGTCATTCCGTCGAAGCGGCCATCGAGATGGTGCGCGGTTCCGCCCGTTCCATGGGCCTTCAGGTGGTGGAGTAAGCTCATGGCGAAGCTTGGAAAGCGTTTGACCGCTGTCTATAAAGGCATCGATCGCGAAAAGTTTTACACCCTCACCGAGGCTGTCGCCCTGATCAAGGCGCGTGCTGTGGCGAAGTTTGACGAAACCGTTGAAGTCGCGATGAACTTGGGCGTTGACCCACGTCATGCGGATCAGATGGTGCGTGGCGTTGTGTCCTTGCCGCATGGCACGGGTAAGACGGTGCGTGTCGCTGTGTTCGCCCGTGGTCCGAAGGCTGACGAGGCGTTGGCCGCAGGCGCGGAATTGGTGGGTGCCGACGATCTGATGGAACAGATCCAGGGCGGCCAGATGAATTTTGATCGTTGCATCGCGACCCCGGATATGATGGGGATTGTCGGGCGTTTGGGTAAGGTTCTGGGGCCGCGCGGCCTGATGCCGAACCCGAAGCTGGGCACCGTAACCATGAACGTTGCGGAAGCGGTGAAAGCGGCCAAGGGCGGCCAGGTGCAGTTCCGCGTTGAAAAGGCGGGTATTGTGCACGGTGGTGTTGGCCGGGCTTCCTTCACGGAAGCGCAGTTGGCTGACAACATCAAGGCCTTTGTGGACGCCATCAACAAGGCAAAGCCCACGGGTGCCAAGGGTATCTATTTGAAGAAGATTTCGGTTTCCTCGACGATGGGACCGGGCGTTAAGCTCAACGTTTCCGACGTCGTGGGATGAAGCCAGAATTCCGATCCTCATGGGGTTTCCTTGTGGGGATCGGCTTGAGGAAGCCCTAGTGGTTTCCTTGAATTACCTGTCCGAGACCGCAGGCGCCGACCGTTTGGTCGGTTTAATGGGTTCCCACCTGCGCAGACGGGAGTGGCAAGTTTTTCGCCAGAACGGGTTTCCGTTGTGGCATGGCTTGAACTTTCGAGGGCAGGTTCGTCCATCTCCGAAAATCGGGTTCGATGTTCGAGCTCGATTTTAGGGGAAGCCGATCCGGGGTTTGTTCCGTTATGGGGCGACCGGGTCAAGTTAGCGGAGACGAAAGTGAACCGAGAAGAAAAATCCGAACTGGTGCGTTCTCTGAACGTTCTGTTCTCCGAGGTTTCGCTTGTCGTCGTCACCCAGTACAAGGGGCTGACGGTCGATGAGATGACAACCCTGCGTGGACAGATGCGGGAAGCTGGCGCGCAATTCAAGGTGACGAAGAATCGGCTTACGCGTCTCGCCCTGGCAGGCACTGAATTCGAAGGCACCAGTGAGTATTTCACCGGCCCAACGGCGATTGCGACTTCGGTCGATCCCGTTGCCGCCGCCAAGGTTGCCGTCGAATTCGCCAAGAAGAACGACAAACTGGTTATTGTCGGTGGGTCTTTGGGTCGTACGGTTTTGGATGTGAACGGGGTTAAGGCCCTGGCCACCATGCCGTCTCTCGACGAACTGCGCGGCAAGCTTCTGGGTCTTCTGCAAGCTCCGGCCACCAAGGTGGCGGGTGTTACGCAGGCCCCGGCTGGCCAGTTGGCGCGTGTCTTCGCGGCGTATGCCGATCAGGGTGCCGCAGCGTAACGCGGGTATTCTACGAATATCGAAAAGTTCAAGCCTGACAAGGAGTCTATGACAAATGGCTGATTTGGGTAAGCTGGTCGAAGAGCTGTCCGCCCTGACCGTAATGGAAGCTGCTGAGCTTTCGAAGATGTTGGAAGAGAAGTGGGGCGTGTCTGCTGCTGCTCCGGTGGCGATGGCCGCTGCGGGTCCGGCTGCTGCCGCTGCTCCGGTTGAAGAGCAGACTGAATTTGACGTGATCCTGACCGCCGCTGGCGAGAAGAAGATCAACGTCATTAAGGAAGTCCGCGCCATCACCGGCCTGGGTCTGAAGGAAGCTAAGGATCTGGTCGAAGGTGCGCCGAAGACCGTTAAGGAAGCCTGCTCGAAGGACGAAGCCGCCGAGTTGAAGAAGAAGCTGGAAGAAGCTGGTGCTTCGGTCGAGCTGAAGTAAGGCGCTTGCGTCTGACTTCCAATATCTGGGTCGTCCCGCACCGCGCCCCGATGCGCGTGTGCGGGCCGGCCCGTCTGTGTTTCCCTGTGGCTCTGTGGGCCTTGGGGCGAGGTTGATGTCCATCCGCAAGGGTGGAGTAAGAACAAGGTTTCTTGGCGGAACCCGTAGAGGTGCCGCCACACGACGCCGGGGCGCATGGTGCGTGCCGGTGGATCAGGCAAGTGACGTGCATAAGGAGCGGCGATGTCGGGCTCTCTGACGGGATGTAAACGGGTGCGCCGGAGTTTTGGACGGATTCCGTCCGTGGCGACCATGCCCAACCTGATCGAGGTTCAGAAAAACTCCTACGACCAGTTTCTGCAAATTGGAATACCGCTCAACGAGCGGCAGGATTCCGGTCTGCAGGAGGTCTTTAAGTCGGTTTTTCCGATTAAGGATTTCACTGGGCGTGGAGAACTGGAGTTCGTTGGGTACGAGCTGGAAGTCCCGAAATACGACGTCGATGAATGCCAGCAACGCGGTATGACGTTTGCGGCGCCGTTGAAGGTGACGCTACGTCTCGTCGTCTGGGACATTGATGAAGATACTGGCGCGCGTTCCATTCGCGACATTAAGGAGCAAGACGTCTACATGGGCGATATGCCCCTGATGACGTCGAAAGGCACCTTCATCATTAACGGCACCGAGCGTGTCATTGTTTCCCAGATGCACCGCAGTCCGGGTGTTTTCTTCGACCACGATAAAGGCAAGACCCACTCTTCGGGCAAATTCTTGTTCGCGGCGCGTGTCATTCCTTACCGTGGTTCCTGGCTGGATTTTGAATTCGATGCCAAGGACTTGGTCTATGTGCGTATCGATCGCCGCCGCAAGCTGCCGGTGACGACGCTGCTTTACGCGTTGGACTCTGCGGCCACGGCAGATCGTCGCCAGTCTCTGGCCGAACAGAACAAGAAACTGGACCCGACCGAAGCCGAAGGGATGAGCGCCGAGGAAATTCTCGGGACGTTCTATCAGCGGATTCTTTATACCCGTGATGCGGAGAGCTGGTGTTGTGCCCTGGATTTGCAGGCTCTGCGTGGTCTGAAGCTGGACTATGATCTGGTTGATGCGGATTCCGGCGAAGTTCTGATCGAAGCGGGCAAAAAAATCACGCCGCGTATTTTGCGTCAGGTTGCCGATGTCAATGCCAGTCGCGTGCGGATTCCGTCCACGGAGCTGATAGGTCGCTTCGTGGCTGAGGACATTGTCAACGAAGAAACCGGTGAAGTTCTGGCGGAAGCTGGCAATGAACTGACCCAGGTCATTATTGATGCGATGTCGGAAGCTGGGATTATGGAAATCCCGGTGTTGCGGGTTGATGGCAATTCGGGGCCATCCTTGCGGAACACCTTGGCTGCGGACAAGAACTCCTGCCGCGAAGAAGCCTTGGTCGATATCTACCGCGTGATGCGTCCGGGTGAGCCGCCGACCCTTGAGACGGCCGAGGCGCTGTTCTCGGGTCTGTTCTTCGACGGCGAACGCTATGACTTGTCGGCGGTCGGTCGCGTGAAAATGAATGCGCGTTTGGACCTGTCGACGGATCAGGCACCGGAATCTTTGCGGGTCTTGCGTAAGGATGACATCCTGGCCATTCTTCGCGTCCTTTTGGGTCTGAAGGACGGCAAGGGCGAAATCGACGATATTGATCACCTCGGCAACCGTCGTGTGCGTTCGGTGGGCGAACTGATGGAAAATCAGTATCGCATCGGTCTGCTGCGTATGGAGCGTGCGATTCGTGAACGGATGAGTTCTGTCGATATCGACACTGTGATGCCGCACGATTTGATCAATGCCAAGCCGGCTGCGGCTGCGGTGCGCGAGTTCTTTGGCTCGTCGCAGTTGTCGCAGTTCATGGATCAGACCAATCCGTTGGCGGAAATCACCCACAAGCGTCGCCTTTCGGCGCTTGGCCCGGGCGGTTTGACCCGCGAACGTGCGGGTTTCGAAGTCCGCGACGTGCATCCGACCCACTATGGTCGTATCTGTCCGATTGAAACGCCGGAAGGCCCGAACATCGGTCTGATCAACTCTTTGGCGACGTTCGCACGGGTCAATCAGTACGGATTTATCGAAACCCCCTATCGCCGCGTTATGGACAGCCACGTCACCGACGAGGTGGTCTATATGTCAGCGATGGAGGAAGGCCGGTATCATATCGCACAGGCCTCTGCTGCGGTTGACGAAAATGGCCAGTTTGTTGATGATCTGCTGCCCGCACGTAAGGCAGGAGACGTGCTGATGGTGCCAGCGTCCGACATTCAGTACATGGACGTTTCACCAAAGCAGTTGGTCTCGGTTGCTGCCGCGTTGATTCCGTTCTTGGAAAACGATGATGCCAACCGTGCGCTGATGGGCTCCAACATGCAGCGTCAGGCGGTGCCGTTGTTGAGGGCGGAGGCGCCTTTCGTTGGCACGGGCATGGAAGCTGCGGTGGCGCAGGATTCGCGGGCCGCGATTGTCTCTCGCCGTTCTGGTCGCGTGCAGCAGATGGATGCGACACGTATTGTGATCCATGCCGTGTCCGAGGAAACCGGTGCGGCGGATACGGGCGTTGACATCTATACCCTGGCAAAGTTCCAGCGTTCCAACCAAAGCACCTGTATCACGCAGCGTCCTTTGGTGCAGGTTGGTGATTTTGTGAAAAAGGGCGATATCATCGCCGACGGTCCGTCCACGGAGTTCGGTGAGTTGGCTCTGGGCCGGAACGTGCTGGTCGCGTTCATGCCATGGAATGGCTACAACTACGAAGATTCGATCCTGATTTCCGAACGGATCGTTCGTGATGATGTGTTTACCTCGATCCACATCGAGGAATTCGAAGTCATGGCGCGTGATACCAAACTCGGTCAGGAAGAAATCACGCGTGACATTCCGAACGTTGGTGAAGATGCTCTGAAAAACCTCGACGAGGCGGGCATTGTCTACATCGGTGCCGACGTTAAGGCTGGCGATATTCTGGTGGGTAAGGTGACGCCGAAGGGTGAGTCGCCGATGACACCGGAAGAAAAATTGCTCCGTGCGATCTTTGGCGAAAAGGCCACAGATGTCCGTGACACCTCACTTCGGGTGCCACCGGGTGTTACGGGTACGATCGTTGATGTCCGTGTCTTCTCCCGTCGTGGTGTGGACAAAGACGAACGTGCGATGGCGATTGAACGCCAAGAAATCGAACGCTTGGCCAAGGACCGTGACGACGAAAAAGCGATTCTGGAAAACTCTTTCAATCAGCGTCTGCGTGACCTGTTGATGGGGCAGATGGTGGTTGCTGGACCGAAGGGCATGGGGTCGGGCGAGGCGGTTTCTGATGCATTGTTGGCGGATTTCACGCCCGGTCAGTGGCGTCAAATCGCGGTTGCCAGCGATGAAATGATGAGCCGCATTGAGGTCTTGAAGCGTCACTTCGAGGACACGGTCCAGAAGCTTCAGGAACGCTTTGAGAACAAGGTCGACAAGCTGCAGCGTGGCGATGAACTGCCACCTGGTGTTCTGAAGATGGTCAAAGTCTTCGTTGCTGTGAAGCGTAAGTTGCAACCCGGCGATAAGATGGCAGGTCGTCATGGCAACAAGGGTGTGATTTCACGCATCCTGCCGGTCGAAGACATGCCGCATCTTGCCGATGGCACGGCGATGGATATCGTGTTGAACCCGTTGGGTGTGCCCTCGCGTATGAACGTTGGGCAGATTCTGGAAACCCATTTGGGGTGGGCGGCGGCCAATATTGGTCGACAGATTGGTCAGATGGTCGATTCCTGTCGGGCGGGTCGTGGTGATGTCACAGAACTTCGGAACTTCATCGGCACCGTTTATGGTGAAGAACATGTCGCTAAGGACATTTCGCCTTTGGATGATGAAGGCCTGATGGTTCTTGCGAATAACCTTCGTTCCGGCGTTCCGATGGCTACACCGGTGTTCGATGGTGCTCATGAACCCGATATCGTCGACATGTTGAATATCGCGGGCCTGGACACGTCGGCGCAGTCGCAGTTGTACGATGGTCGTACCGGTGAGGCCTTTGATCGCAAGGTTACGGTTGGCTACATCTATATGTTGAAGCTGCACCACTTGGTCGACGACAAGATCCATGCCCGTTCCATCGGTCCGTACAGCTTGGTTACCCAGCAGCCGTTGGGTGGTAAGGCGCAGTTCGGCGGACAACGTTTCGGTGAAATGGAAGTGTGGGCACTTGAGGCCTACGGTGCCGCCTATACCTTGCAAGAAATGTTGACGGTGAAGTCCGATGATGTGTCGGGCCGGACCAAGGTTTATGAGGCGATTGTCCGTGGTGACGATACCTTTGAGGC
Source organism: Rhodospirillaceae bacterium (assembly GCA_016937315.1). Lineage (GTDB taxonomy): Bacteria > Pseudomonadota > Alphaproteobacteria > Rhodospirillales > Rhodospirillaceae > Oleispirillum. Next base: position 4,407 of record JAFGWD010000242.1, on the reverse strand, counting down.
CGGGATTCCTGAATCCTTCAACGTTTTGATCAAGGAAATGCGGTCGCTGTGTCTGAATGTCGAACTAGGCCAGAGCGGCTTCTAAAAGTTGAGGATACAAACGGGTCTCCGGGCAGCACTTGCCACCTGGAGACCCGTCCATCCGTCTTTACAGAGCGCATTCCAAGGAGCGCAGTGGCATGAACGAACTTACCAAGATTTTCGGCCAGGTTTCGGGCACTCAGACCTTCGATCAGATCGAAATCTCTGTTGCCTCGCCAGAGCAAATTCGGGCCTGGTCCTTCGGTGAGATCAAAAAGCCGGAAACCATCAACTACCGGACCTTTAAGCCGGAGCGCGACGGTCTGTTCTGCGCCCGGATTTTTGGCCCGATCAAGGACTACGAGTGCTTGTGCGGTAAGTACAAGCGCATGAAATATCGCGGCATCATCTGCGAAAAGTGCGGCGTCGAAGTGACTTTGTCGAAGGTCCGGCGTGAGCGCATGGGCCATATCGAGTTGGCCGCACCGGTTGCCCACATCTGGTTTTTGAAATCGCTGCCCAGCCGTATCGGTCTGATGGTCGATATGACTTTGAAGGATCTGGAACGCGTTCTTTACTTCGAGAACTATGTGGTTGTCGAACCGGGCCTGACCCCCTTGAAACGCCTGGAACTCCTCTCCGAGGATCAGTACCAGATGGCGGTCGAGGAGTATGGTGAAGATAGCTTCCGTGCCGGTATCGGTGCTGAGGCGCTGCGTGAGATTCTGTCTCAGATCGACATCGAAGAAGAACGCAAGACTCTGCGTGCCGACCTGCGGGAAACCACGTCGGAGGCTAAGCGCAAAAAGCTGGTGAAGCGTCTGAAGGTGGTGGAAGCCTTCTGCGAGTCCGGGACGCGTCCGGAATGGATGATCCTGGAGGTCATTCCCGTGATTCCGCCGGAATTACGCCCTCTGGTTCCACTGGATGGCGGTCGTTTCGCGACATCGGACCTGAACGACCTGTATCGTCGCGTCATTAACCGGAACAACCGTCTGCGGCGCCTGATTGAACTGCGTGCGCCGGATATCATTATCCGCAACGAAAAGCGCATGTTGCAGGAAGCGGTGGATGCTCTGTTCGATAATGGGCGTCGTGGCCGTGCCATTACCGGTGCCAACAAGCGTCCGTTGAAGTCCCTATCCGATATGCTGAAAGGCAAGCAGGGCCGCTTCCGTCAGAACCTGTTGGGTAAGCGCGTGGACTATTCCGGTCGTTCGGTGATCACCGTTGGCCCGGAATTAAAGCTGCATCAGTGCGGCCTGCCAAAGAAAATGGCGTTGGAGCTGTTCAAGCCCTTCGTCTATTCGAAACTGGAACTGTACGGCATTGCCACCACCATCAAGGCTGCGAAGCGTATGGTGGAAAAGGAACGTCCTGAGGTCTGGGACATCCTGGAAGAAGTGATCCGTGAACACCCGGTGATGCTGAACCGTGCGCCGACTTTGCATCGCTTGGGTATCCAGGCGTTCGAGCCGACCTTGATCGAAGGCAAAGCGATTCAGCTGCATCCGTTGGTCTGTACCGCGTTTAACGCCGACTTTGACGGCGATCAAATGGCGGTGCACGTCCCGTTGTCGTTAGAAGCGCAGTTGGAAGCGCGCGTCTTGATGATGTCCACCAACAACATCTTGTCGCCCGCTAACGGTAAGCCGATGATTGTCCCGGCCCAGGATATCATCTTGGGGCTCTATTACCTGTCAATGCAGGGAGAGGGTGAATTGGGTGAAGGCATGGTGTTCTCCAATTTGGATGAAATCCGCCATGCGCTGGAGCACAAGGTGGTCTCGTTGCATGCCAAGGTGCAGGCGCGGATGACCGCTTACAACGATGACGGCGAATTGGTCACGGGCCGGATTGAAACCACGCCGGGCCGCATGATTATCGGCGAGTTGCTGCCACTCAATCCCAAGGTGCCGTTCTCTCAGGTCAACCGCCTGTTGCGGAAAAAAGAAATCGGTGACGTTATCGACGTCGTTTACCGTCACTGTGGGCAAAAAGAGACGGTGATCTTTGCCGATCGCGTGATGAAGTTGGGCTTCCGCGAAGCCTGCAACGCGGGCATTTCCTTCGGTAAGGATGACTTGGTGATTCCGGATACCAAGGACGGAATGATCCACGAGACCGAAACCCAGGTGAAGGAATTCGAGCAGCAGTACCAGGATGGCTTGATCACCAAGGGTGAAAAGTACAACAAGGTGGTGGATGCGTGGTCGGCGTGTACCGACCGCGTCGCCGACGAGATGATGAAGGAAATCTCGCGGGTGACCGCCGGGGTCAAGATCAACTCAGTCTATATGATGGCCCACTCCGGTGCTCGTGGTTCGGCGGCGCAGATGAAGCAACTTGCCGGTATGCGTGGTCTGATGGCCAAGCCGTCTGGTGAGATCATCGAAACCCCGATCATCTCCAACTTCAAGGAAGGCTTGACCGTTCTTGAATATTTCAACTCGACCCACGGTGCACGTAAGGGCTTGGCCGATACGGCGTTGAAGACCGCCAACTCGGGTTACCTGACGCGTCGTTTGGTGGACGTGGCGCAGGATGCCATTATCACGGAACACGATTGTGGAACGGAACGTGGTCTGATTGCGACGGCGGTGATCGAAGGCGGCAATGTCGTTGCGTCGCTGGGGGATCGCATTCTGGGCCGCACGGCTTTGGATGATGTCCTGAATCCGCTGGACGACACGATTATTGTCCACAAGGGTGACCTGATGGACGAAAAGGATGTCGCGGCCATTGAGGCGGCGGGCATTGAGATGGTCCGTATCCGTTCGGTGCTGACCTGCGAAACCGAAGTCGGAATCTGTGGCAAGTGTTATGGCCGTGATCTGGCACGCGGCACGCCAGTGAATATGGGCGAAGCGGTGGGTGTGATTGCCGCGCAGTCCATTGGTGAGCCGGGGACCCAGTTGACCATGCGAACCTTCCACATTGGTGGTGCGGCGCAGCGTGGTGCCGAGCAGTCGGCGATTGAGGCCCCCTATGAGGCGGCGGTGAAGATCGAAAACCGCAGTGTCGTTGCCAACTCCGAGGGCATTAAGGTGGTCATGGGCCGCAACATGGAATTGCTGCTGCTGGGACCGACCGGACGTGAACGTGCACGTTATCGCGTTCCTTACGGTGCGAAGTTGTTGGTCGATGACAATATGCAGGTGGAAAAAGGCCAAAAGCTCGCCGAGTGGGATCCCTACACCTTGCCGATTGTGACTGAACGTGAAGGTATCGCGTCTTATTCCGATCTCATCGAAGGGACCACGATGAAGGAAGTGATGGACGATGCCACCGGTATGACCAGCCGAGTCGTGGTTGACTTCAAGCAGCAGGCCAAGGGCAATGACTTGAAGCCTCGGATTACGTTGCGAGACGAGGCTGGCGAAATCCTGTTGCTCGCCAACGGTCAGGAAGCCCGCTACTCGCTGTCAGCCGACTCGGTTCTGTCGGTGGAAAACGGCGAGAAGGTCTATGCCGGTGACGTTCTGGCACGTATCCCACGGGAAGGGTCTAAGACGCGCGACATTACCGGTGGTTTGCCGCGTGTGGCGGAGCTGTTCGAAGCGAGAAAACCGAAGGACTACGCGATCATTTCGGATATCGAGGGTCGAGTCGAATTCGGCAAGGATTACAAGAACAAGCGTCGCTTGTTGGTGGTTCCGGAAGACGGCGATCCGATGGAATACCTGATCCCCAAGGGCAAGCATGTCACGGTGCAGGAAGGCGACTATGTGCGTAAGGGCGATGCCCTTATGGACGGCAATCCGGTGCCGCATGATATCCTTCAGGTGATGGGTGTCGAGGCCCTGGCGAACTATCTGATCAAGGAAATCCAGGATGTCTATCGTCTGCAAGGCGTGAAGATCAACGATAAGCATATCGAGGTTATTTCGCGTCAGATGTTGCAAAAGGTCGAGGTCATCGAACCCGGTGACACCACCTTCCTGTCCGGTGAATTGGTGGACCGCTTTGATTATAAAGCGGAAAACGAGCGCACGGAAAAGGACGGGGGACGCCCGGCAATGGCCAAACCGGTGTTGCAGGGCATCACCAAGGCCTCGTTGCAGACTCACTCCTTCATCTCTGCAGCATCGTTCCAGGAAACCACACGTGTGCTGACCGAGGCTGCTGTGGCGGGCAAGATCGATACCCTGATTGGCTTGAAGGAAAACGTTATCGTCGGGCGTTTGATCCCGGCGGGAACTGGTGCGGTGATGGGGCGCTTGCGGCGCCTTGCTGCGGAGCGTGATCGCGACTCTCTGCCTGAGGGGAACGATGCCTCGGCAGTGGCTCCTCCTGACGCGTCTGTGCCGCCGTCTCCAGCTGAATAAAAACGAGATATTACAGTCTCTTGCAAACGCCGTCGGAGGTCCGGCGGCGTTTGTTTTT
>JAFGWD010000241.1 GCA_016937315.1 Rhodospirillaceae bacterium | reverse complement strand
CCCACCGGGATCGGGAAATCGACATCGTGGGAGAAACCGAGCGCAAGCTTTAGGGTCGAGCCCTGCACCTGTGCGCGATACCCCACGCCAACGATATCTAAGCGTTTGGTGAAGCCTTCGCCGACACCCTTGACCAAATTATGGATCCGGGACCGACAAGTTCCCCACATGGAACGCGCAAACTTATCTTCGCTGCGCGGCGCCACCCATATCTTTCCGTCCTCAAGCTTCGCTTCGACATCATCAACGACATCGAAGGAAAGCTCGCCGAACTTACCTTTAGCGTGCACGGTCTGTCCATTGATGGAGACCGTCACGCCGGCAGGCACCACAACCGGATATTTGCCAACTCGCGACATGACCGTCCCTTCCTCAGAACACCTTGCACAGGATTTCGCCACCGACATTCGCCTGACGCGCTTCATAATCGGACATCACACCACGCGGCGTGGAAAGGATCGAAATCCCCAGTCCGTGGAACACGCGCGGCAAACCCTTCGCGCCGGAATAAACCCGACGGCCGGGGGTCGAAACCCGCGAGATCTGTGAAATCACAGGCTCGCCTTCGTGATATTTCAGCTCGATCCGCAGCTCAGAGATACCCTTACGGACCTCATGCTCGTCATAGCCACGAATGTAACCTTCACGCATCAAAACGTCCAAGACGCTCTTGCGGAAGCGGGAAGCCGGAGCGGATACGGACGACTTACGCGCCCGCTGGCCATTCCGGATGCGGGTCAGCATATCTCCCAAGGGATCCGTCATCATTGGATGCGCCCTCCTACCAGCTCGACTTCGTCATGCCCGGGATCTGACCAAAAGAGGCCAGATCGCGCAGCATCACGCGGCCAAGTTTAAATTTGCGGTATGTACCGCGGGAACGCCCCGTGAGATCGCAGCGGTTACGCTGACGCACCGGCGCGGAATTACGCGCCACTTGGGCCAACTTGATGGTCGCTTCGAAACGCTCTTCCGGCGTCACGTCACGATTCCTTGCGATCGCCTTAAGGCGCGCGCGTCGCGCGGCTGACTGAGCCGCCATGCGGATGCGCTTCTTATTACGTTCGACGGCACTGGTTTTCGCCATGGTTCCTCTCCCGGCCTTATTTGGCGAACGGCATGTTGAAGCCGACCAGAAGCGCCTTGGCTTCCTCGTCGGTCTCAGCCGTCGTGCAGATGATGATGTTCATGCCCCGCACGATGTCGACTTGATCGTAGTCGATTTCCGGGAAGACGATCTGTTCCTTCATACCAAACGCGAAGTTCCCGCGCCCGTCGAAGCACTTGCCTTTGATACCGCGAAAATCGCGGACACGCGGCAGGGCAATATTCACCAAGCGATCCAGGAATTCGTACATCCGGTCCTTGCGGAGCGTCACCTTGCAGCCGAGCGCCATGCCTTCACGCAACTTATACGTCGCGATTGACTTCCGCGCCTTGGTGATCACTGGCCGCTGGCCTGCGATCAACCCCATCTCTTTGGCAGCGCCCTGAACTTTCTTTTGGTCGGCAACCGCCTCACCAACACCCATGTTCAGGACAATTTTGGTCAGCTTCGGCACCATCATCGGGTTGTCGTAGCCGAACTTTTCCTGCAATTCCTTGCGAACCACTGTGTCGTAGTATTCGCGCAAACGCGTAGCCATGTGACCCGCCCCCTTACTTGTCGACGACTTCGCCGGAAAGCTTCGCAAAGCGAACCTTTCGGCCGTCTTCGAGAGTCTTAAACCCGACACGGGTCGGCTTGCCTTCCTTCGGATCGACATGCGCGACGTTGGAAACGTGAATCGGCGCTTCCTTTTCCAAGATGCCACCAGCGGACATCTGAGTCGGGCGGGTGTGGCGTTTGACCACATTGATGCCTTGGACCACGACACGGTCAGCAGTGGGGAGAGCGCGGAGCACTTCACCCTTCTTGCCTTTATCCTTGCCAGCCAGGACGATCACGAAGTCGCCCTTTTTGATCTTCGCAGCGGACATCACAACACCTCCGGCGACAGGGAAATGATCTTCATGTACCCCTTGCCGCGCAACTCGCGCACCACGGGACCGAAGATACGTGTGCCGATCGGTTCGTTCTGCTTATTAATCAGAACCGCCGCATTGCGATCAAAGCGAATAACGCTGCCGTCGGGACGACGCACTTCTTTAGCTGTGCGTACGATAACGGCACGATGGACGTCGCCTTTCTTGACACGACCACGCGGGATCGCATCTTTAACCGACACCACAATAACGTCACCGACCGAAGCGAACCTGCGCTTGGCACCGCCAAGCACCTTGATGCACTGCACCCGTCGCGCCCCCGAGTTGTCGGCTACGTCCAGGTTGGTTTGCATCTGGATCATGGACCGTTTCCTTTATATCGAAACAGATGTTCGTTTATTCCGCGTCTGCAACCAAAACTTCCCAGGTCTTCGACCGGGAAATCGGGGCGCATTCGCGAATCCGTACCACATCTCCCACCTTGAAAGCATTGCTTTCATCGTGGGCGGCGTATTTTTTACTACGCCGAATGAACTTCTTATAGACGGGGTGCATGAAACGCCGCTCGACCTTGACCGTAATGGTCTTGTCGTTGCAGTCGCTAACCACCACGCCTTGTAGGATACGCTTAGGCATTTTTTCCCACTCCGCGCTTGACGCCCATCACCGTCTTGATGCGTGCGATTTCACGACGCACCTGACGCACGCGGGCGGTGTTTTCCAACTGACCAGAGGCCCGCTGGAACCGCATATTGAATTGTTCCTTCTTCAGGGCAATCAAATCATCCTGAAGCTGGTCAATTGATTTCGCGCGCAGCTCTTCCGCCTTCGCCATGGCTTAGACCTCCTCGGCAAACAGACGGGCAACAAAGCGGGTCTTGATCGGGAGCTTGGCAGCTGCCAATTCAAAGGCCCGACGTGCCACGTCTTCGGCAACGCCGTCGACTTCAAACATGATCCGGCCTGGTTTAACCCGGCAGGACCAAAACTCGACAGACCCCTTACCTTTGCCCTGACGGACTTCGGCAGGCTTCGCCGTCACGGGAACATCAGGGAAAATCCGGATCCACACCCGGCCCTGACGCTTCATCTGACGCGTAATGGCGCGACGTGCCGACTCGATCTGACGCGCGGTAACGCGTTCCGGCTCCATCGCCTTCAAACCGAAGGCTCCGAAATTCAAATCCGAACCGCCCTTCGCCAGACCGTGGATACGGCCCTTATGCTGCTTGCGGAACTTTGTGCGCTTTGGACTCAGCATCGTCTTCTACCCTCGCTCAGCGCTGCTCTTGCGCGCGCTTGTCCTGGGCCATCGGATCATGGGCCATGATTTCGCCCTTGAAGATCCAGACCTTGACACCGCACGTGCCGTACGTGGTCTTCGCCGTACCAACGCCATAATCGACTTCGGCGCGCAGGGTGTGCAACGGCACACGACCTTCGCGGTACCATTCGGTACGTGCGATTTCAGCGCCGCCGAGGCGACCCGCGCAATTGATACGAATACCCTGTGCGCCCAAACGCATGGCCGACTGCACCGCACGCTTCATGGCGCGACGGAAAGCAACCCGACGCTCCAGCTGCTGAGCAATGCTTTCAGCCACCAGCTGTGCGTCCAACTCCGGCTTACGGATCTCGACGATATTCAGGTGCACATCGCTGCCCACCTTCTTCGAGAGTTCCTTGCGCAGGGTCTCGATATCGGCACCCTTACGACCAATGATGATGCCCGGACGCGCCGAATGAATGGTGATGCGGGCTTTCTTCGCCGGACGTTCGATGACGATACGGCTCACACCGGCCTGAGACAGGCGCTTTTTCAGGTGTTCGCGGATTCCCAAATCCTCAAGCAGAAGGCCAGCATAGTCATTGCCCTCGGCGTACCAACGGGAGTCCCAGGTACGGTTGATCCCGATACGCAGGCCGATCGGGTTAACTTTATGTCCCATCAGACGGTCTCCTCGCGTTCGCTAACGACGATGGTCAGGTTCGAGAAAATTTTCTCGACCCGGCCGGCACGACCGCGAGCACGGGCGTGGAACCGCTTCATCGTGATCGACTTGCCGACGAAGGCTTCCGACACAACCAAGGCGTCGACGTCGAGTTGGTGGTTGTTCTCCGCGTTCGCAATTGCGGACTGGAGGCACTTTTTGACATCGCCCGAAATCCGACGCTTAGAAAACGTCAATTCCGCGAGCGCGGATTCGGCGCTCAGACCCCGGATGGACTGGGCCACCAGGTTGAGCTTCCGCGGGCTGGTCCGAATGACGTGGCTATAAGCTTTAGCCGCATTATCCGGCAGCGCGCGTTTGGCCGGCTGCTTGCCCATGGTTACTTCCTCTTCGCCTTCTTGTCGGCAGTGTGCCCGTAATAGGTACGGGTCGGAGCGAACTCGCCGAGCTTATGACCGATCATTTCCTCGGTGACCAGCACCGGGATAAACTTCTGCCCGTTGTGAACACCAAAAGTGAGGCTCACAAACTGCGGCATGATCGTCGACCGGCGCGACCACGTCTTGATAACCTCATTGCGGCCTGAAGCACGGGCGGTCTCTGCCTTCTTCAGGAGGTATCCGTCTACAAACGGACCTTTCCATACGGAACGAGCCACGGTCGTTCTCCCTTACTTCTTCTTGGCCAAATGACGGCTGCGCATAACCAGCCTGTCGGTTTTCTTGTTGGTGCGAGTCCGCTTACCCTTAGTCGGCTTGCCCCATGGGGTGACCGGATGGGCACCGCCATTGGTACGACCGCCCAACGGGTGATCCACCGGGTTCATCGCAATACCACGCACGTGCGGGCGACGTCCCAGCCAACGGTTGCGACCCGCCTTACCCAGGTTGGTGTTCTGGTTATCCGGATTGGATACCGCACCCACCGTGGCAAAACATTCGCCGCGCACCAAACGCAACTCACCGCTCGAAAGCCGAAGCTGCGCGTATCCGCCGTCTTTACCGATCAACTGGGCATAACACCCTGCAGACCGCGCCATCTGCCCACCCCGACCGAGTTTCATCTCGACGTTGTGAACAATGGTGCCCACCGGCATGTTCTTCATCGGCATCGCGTTGCCGGGTTTAATGTCGGCCCGCTCAGAAGCAATCACGATGTCACCAACGGCCAGACGCTGTGGCGCCAGGATGTAGGAGACCTCGCCATCTTCGTAACGGACGAAGGCGATGAAGGCAGTGCGGTTGGGATCGTATTCCAACCGCTCGACGGTCGCGGGAATATCCAGCTTCCGACGCTTAAAGTCAACCATGCGATATTTGCGCTTATGCCCACCACCACGCCACCACACGGTGGTGCGGCCGGTATTGTTGCGCCCGCCGCTGCTGCTCAACCCCTCAGTGAGGGTCTTTTCCGGCTTGCCCTTATAGAGCTCGGAGCGATCCACGAGGATCAGCGCCCGCGTACCCGGCGTCGTCGGATTGAACGATTTCAAAGCCATCGTCTTACACCCCCGTCGCGACGTCGATCGTCTGGCCCTCGGCCAAAGTCACATACGCCTTCTTCACGTCGGAGCGCCGACCGGGACGACCCCGGAAACGCTTCGTCTTGCCCTTCTGGCGCAGGGTGTTTACGGCCTTGACCTTCACCCCGAAGATGCCTTCAACCGCCGCCGCAACTTCCAGCTTGGAAGCATCCAACGGCACCCGAAAGGTCACCTGATTGTGTTCGGACCCCAGCGTCGCCTTTTCGGTGATCACCGGGATGCGCACGATATCGTACATGCGCTCCTTGGAAATCTTGATCGCCTTGGTCATTTCAACCGGGCCTCCAGGTGCTCTACGGCGGCCTTGGTGAGAACCAAGGTGTCGCGACGCAGAATGTCGTAAACGTTCGCGCCCTGCTGCGGCAGCACATCAATGCCGATCACGTTGCGCGAGGCAAGCGCCAAGTTGCCATCGACTTCCGGTCCGTCAATGATGAGCGCACTCATCCAGCCCAATTCCTTCAACTTCAAAGCGAAGTCTTTGGTCTTTGCGGAGTCGAATTTGGCATCTTCAAGAACCACCAGCTTGCCCTCGGCAACTTTCGCCGACAACGCGGTCTTCAGACCCAGCTTACGGAACTTTTTGGTCAATTCGTGTGCATGATCACGCACCACCGGGCCAAAAATCGTCGCACCGCCGCGATATTGCGGGCTGCGTAGCGACCCCTGACGAGCATGGCCCGTGCCCTTCTGCTTAAAGGGCTTCTTTGTGGTGCCGGAGATATCCCCGATACCTTTGGTTTTGTGTGTGCCAGCGCGACGCTTGGCAAGCTGCCAATTGACCATGCGATGCAGAATATCGGGGCGCACTGCGACACCGAAAATGCCCTCGTCAAGGTCGATGGAGCCAACGCTTTTCGCGTCGAAATTGATCACGTCCTGCTTCATCGCGGCTTATTCCTTGTCCTGTTCGACGACAGCTTCCTGCGCCGAGGCCTTGATTGCGGCCGGGAAGGGAACGCCCTCAGGCAACGGCTTCTTCACCGCGTCACGGACCAAAACCCAACCGCCCTCGGAACCGGGAACCGCGCCACGAACCAGAATCAAACCACGATCGGTGTCGGTCGACACCACCACGAGGTTCTGCTGGGTCGCCCGCACGTCACCCATGTGACCGGCCATCTTCTTGCCCTTGAACACCTTACCGGGGTCCTGGCACTGACCGGTCGAACCGTGCGAACGGTGAGAAACGGAAACGCCGTGGGAGGCTTCCAAGCCACGGAAATTGTGCCGCTTCATGGCACCCGCAAAGCCCTTACCAATGGTAGTGCCGATGACGTCGATGTACTGGCCGGGCAAGAAATGCTCGACCGAAATCTCGGCACCAACATCCAACAGGCAGTCATCGGAAACCACGAATTCCGCCATTTTCTTCTTTGGCTCGACCTTAGCCGCCGCAAAGTGTCCACGCATCGCCTTCGACACGTTCTTTACTTTGGCGGCACCCACACCAAGCTGCACCGCAGTGTAGCCATGAGTGGCGGCGTTACGCGTTGCCACAACGTGGCAGCCATCCACCTTAAGAACTGTAACCGGCACATGCCGACCGTCCTCGGTGAACACGCGGGTCATGCCCATTTTCTGCGCAATCAGACCGGATCGCATGATTCCCGTCCCCTCAGAGCTTGATCTCGACGTCGACGCCGGCCGCAAGGTCGAGCTTCATCAGCGCGTCCACGGTCTGCGGAGTCGGATCTACGATGTCCAACAAGCGCTTATGAGTCCGAATTTCGAACTGCTCGCGCGACTTCTTGTCGATATGCGGAGACCGGTTCACGGTGAACTTTTCGATCCGCGTCGGCAACGGGATCGGGCCCCGCACCTGAGCACCCGTGCGCTTGGCGGTATTGACGATCTCACGCGTGGACTGATCCAGCACGCGATGATCGAACGCCTTCAAGCGTATGCGGATGTTTTGACCTTCCATCATGGCTTTCACACCGTTCTTGTGTTGGGCGTCCGCTGTGCGGACCACCGAGTCCTACCCGGACGCCCAACTGTTCCAAACTTTATTCGATGATCGAGGCCACCACGCCGGCGCCGACGGTGCGGCCACCTTCGCGGATTGCAAAACGCAGCCCTTCGTCCATCGCGAT
>JAFGWD010000240.1 GCA_016937315.1 Rhodospirillaceae bacterium | reverse complement strand
TAGGGGGCGGGAATCCCAAGCCGATCTTTACCCGAACAATAGGTTGCAAATGAACACGGCGGCGCAGATGCCCGCCAAATCGGCGGTGAGCGCGGCCCACATGGTGTGGCGCAGGCGCTTGATTTGCACGGCACCGAAGTAGACGGCGATGACATAAAATGTGGTTTCCGTGGACCCTTGGAGGGTGGTGACGAGATAGCCCACCAAGCTGTCGGGGCCGAGGGTCGGGTCGTTGATAATCGCTGCCATGATGCCATAAGCCCCAGAGCCGGACAAAGGCCGCAACAGCGCCATGGGTAAGGCCTCGGCAGGGAGCCCAAAATGGGCGGTCCATTGCCCCAAGGGGGTGATCAGCATGTCCATGGCACCGCTGGCGCGGAACATGCCGACGGCGGCCAAAATCGCCACCAGGAAGGGGATGATCCGCACGGCTACCTGGAAACCGTCTTTTGCGCCCTCCACAAATGTTTCGTACACCGGGACTTTCTTGGCAAACCCATACCCCAAAAACGATACGGCAAGGCCGGGGACAATCCACGGCGCGATGGACTTGCCCCACAGGATGGTGGCGGGCACCATGGCGGCGATGCCTGCGAGGGTGAGGACCGACACCCACAATGGATAGGCACTGTTTTCCATGGTGTTTTCGGCGGTGGTGTCATTGGCTTCAGTGTCGTCTGCCAAGTTCACTTCCGATGTGCCGCCCGTAAAGAAGCGGCAATAAAACTTTGCACCAAGAATGGCGATGGTGGTGGAACAAATTGTCGCGAACAGCGTGGTCGGCACGATGCCCGCCGCATCGATGGAGCCAGCGGCGGCTCGCAACGCAATCACGCCGGTGGGCAGCAAGGTGACGGACGAGGTGTTGATCGCCAAGAATAGCACCATGGCGTTGGTGGCGGTGCCTTTAACCGGGTTCAGGCGGTCGAGTTCCTGCATCGCACGAATGCCGAATGGTGTGGCGGCGTTGCCGAGGCCCAGGGCATTGGCTGACAGGTTCATGATCATTGCCCCCATTGCGGGGTGATCGGCGGGGACATCGGGAAACAGACGCACCATCAGTGGGCGCACGGTTTTCGCGACGACAGCCAACAGGCCACCGGCCTCGGCCACCTTCATCAATCCCAAGAAAAAAGCCATCACGCCGATCAGACTTATGGACAGGGTGACGGCGCCGGTCGCGCTTTCGATCATCGCGGTGCCCAGGACCTCCATGGGGGAGGTGCCAGCGGCCATGTTCGCGGGGGCGAGGATTTGTCGCACGCCCGCCACGGCGGTGGAGATGCAGATGATCGCGAAGAAAATGCCGTTCACGGGGGAGAACTCCTGGGTGGGCGGTCAGCGAGGCAGTCGGTGCATGCGGTCCAACGCCCCTTGCAGGATGAAGGCTGCGGCGGATTTGTCCACCACCTGTTTGCGGCGGGCTCGGCTTAAGTCGGCTTCACCAATTAAAATCCGTTCGACGGCGGCGGTGGACAGGCGTTCGTCCCAAAAGGTGGTGGGGACGTCCCAGGATGCCGCGATGCGGGCTGCGAAAGAACGGGTCAAGGCGGCACGTTCGCCCTCAAAGCCGTCCATTTGCAAAGGCATGCCATAAATCACACCCACCGCTTCTCGGCTTTGTGCCGCCTTCAACAGGGCGGCCAGATCCTTTTCTCGGGACTTGCGTTCGATTAGAATCAAAGGTGTGGCGATGGCGCGGGTGACGTCCGATGTGGCAACGCCGATGGTTTTCGATCCTAAGTCGATACCTAGGATCGCGCCATAGGCGGGGAGGGCGGCGGTGAAGTCCTCGATGCTGTTGCAGATCACGGATCGGGGTCCTTTCCATCATTTCAGTGGGCGCGTGGTTGCGCCAAGGCGCTGTGTTTGGTAAGCCATGCCATGCGCGTATCGCGCGATGAGTCACCATTGGAGACAGATATCTCATGTCGCTGGACAAGGCCACAGTCAGAAAGATCGGATTTCTGGCGCGATTGGAGATCCCCGAGGAAGACCTGGAGGGTCTCGCCCACGAATTGAACGGCATTTTGGGCTGGGTGGAGCAACTGTCGCAAGTGAATACCGAGGGTGTTGCGCCTCTGGCTTCGGTCTCTGAGACCAAGCTGTTCTGGCGCGAGGACGTGGTAACCGATGGCGGCATGCAGGACAAGGTCCTCGCCAATGCGCCGGATGCGATGGACGGCTGTTTCTTGGTGCCGAAGGTGGTGGAGTGAGCGCGATGACCGATTTAACATCCCTGACCCTGGCGGGAGCTCGCGACGGGTTGGCCAAGGGCGACTTCACCTCCGTCGAACTGACCCAGGCGTTTTTATCGGCGATGGCGGCACATAAGGACTTGAACGCCTATATCGTCGATTGCCCGGATGTGGCGATGGACCGGGCCAAGGCCAGTGATGTGCGTCGCGCCAAAGGTGAAGCCTTGGGGCCGATGGACGGGGCACCGGTGGCGATTAAAGACTTGTTCTGCACCGAAGGTGTGCAGACCACTGCCGCGTCGCGTATTTTGGAAGGTTTTACGCCGCAATATGAATGCACTGTCAGCGGCAAGCTGAAAGCGGGCGGCGCGGTGATGCTGGGCAAGACCAACCTGGACGAATTTGCCATGGGGTCAGCCAACATTACGTCGGCCTATGGCAATGTGATCAGTCCCTGGACTGCTGAGGGTGACGATGCGCCGTTGGTACCTGGTGGCTCGTCGGGTGGTTCGGCAACGGCGGTTTCGGCGCGGCTGTGCTTGGCCGCAACGGGAACGGATACCGGTGGTTCGATTCGCCAGCCCGCAGCATTTACCGGCATTGTCGGGTTGAAGCCAACTTATGGCCGGTGCTCTCGCTGGGGCATCGTGGCGTTTGCATCGTCTTTGGATCAGGCGGGGCCGATGACCCGCACGGTTCAGGATGCGGCGATTATGTTGGGTCAGATGGCGGGTTTTGATGCCAAGGATTCGACGTCGGCCAATGTGGCGTTGCCGGACGTTGAAAAGGCGCTGACT
>JAFGWD010000239.1 GCA_016937315.1 Rhodospirillaceae bacterium | reverse complement strand
CGCCCGCCGCCCCAGGCCAGAATCCGTGCGACATCCGCCACCAAACAAAAGAACCGCTCACGATCGTCTTCGGGCAGTGCCGCGCCGAATTTGCGGATCACGGACAAGGCCTTAGTATAGACGGCGTGGTTAGCGACTTCCCGCTTACGCGCGAAGGACGGAATCAATGCCGCCATGTTGAGCCCCCTGACATTCAGTCGCGCCGAAGTTTGGCACATTTCAAAGAACGCGACTTTCACCTGTCCGAACGGCGGAATCAATGCCTTTCGCACCACAGAGACAGAGAGGACACGGTTTTCATGGATGGAGGCAAGATGTCCGGCCACAGTCCCCGGAGTTGTGACCTAACGCTGGGTTGGGGACACCGGGGGGGGGCTCTGTGGCCGGACATTGTCGACGTGATACGTCGGGCAGGCTATCTGCCCTTCGTACACCTTCGGCAAATCGTGAGGTTCGCGCAACCGACCTCTCCGCTCATCTACATCCAGATTATGTCAAGAATTTGGCATGTAGTCGCAAAAGTATGTCAAGAAAACGTCAAGAAGACGCAAACATAACCTAAAGTTCCGCCAGAGCCCATGCAAAGAACCCGGCGTTGGGGTTATCGCTTCGTATCATTTGGAAACAGCCGCGCCCAACCGTCCTCCACGACACGGCGCGTTGCCGCGTCGCCCGCCCTGTAGGCATCAGACTCCTGCAAGGCCCGCAGAGAGGCCGCATCCAAACGTTTTCCCCCTCCAGAACGAGACGATGGGACCCCCGACTCGGTCAATTTGTCCTTAAACGCCTTCAGCAACAAGACACCCTCCGCCGTCGCGGTCAGATTCTCCAGCGCGTGGAAAAGGTCTGGGGTCTTCGCCACCGCATCTCCCAGCATCCCATCCACCCACTGACTTAAACCCGCCATCTCAGCTTCTGCACGCGGCCCCAAAGCCTCTGTCAATCGGCCAAGCTCGGCCTCACGATCCACGGCATTCTCCGCCAAGGCACCATAATAAAGCGTCGTCAGCTCGGAAAAAGCCTCTTGCCCCAAACCATGTTTTTTCGCCCAATCCATGGCTTGATGCGCCAAGGGATCACTCTCGTCCGGCGCGATTCTTTGCGCCAAATCCTCCGGCAAGGTCAGGGCATAAACTTCTGGGGCCGCCGGACGCTGTTCGGAGACCTTACGCCGCAGATCGGCATGCGACTTCACCAGGGCTCCAACGTTCGGACAATTGGCATCCCCATCCCAAAACGCATCGGGAACCGCAATCTCTTCACCTTTGAAGCGCACGCTCCGGACCGGTTCAGCGGGATCATCCATCGCCAGCAAACTTTCGGTATTGGTCATGATGGTTTCCTTTTTCATCGATTCTCAAACAAAACAGACACCAAACGCAGCCCATCAATCCGAAGCACGGCCACGCTCCACAAGCTTCAGGATGTAACGGGCGAGGTAGCGTTGCCCTTCCAAATGCCAAAGCTGTTCGGTGCTTACGTGCGCCCCCATGGCACGATCCAACGTCATCGCCCGCAGATACGCCAACGCCCGATCACCATCCGCAGCCGTAAACAGGCGGGCAAAAACCCGCCCGGCATCCTCTGCCGCCAACACCCCTTTTTCAGGCAAAACCATCATCGCGTCTCCTCCCCAAGATCAGACAAACGTCCAGACAGCCCCTCAAAACGCGCCGCAGCACCATCTTCCTCACCAGTGGCTGCCGCCATCCCATTCAACAACCGGAACAGGGGAGCGAGAGCCACATTATCCACCGGAGAAGCCTGTACCGCTGGACCAACCGCCGCCGCATTACCTGCGGGATCCACCACATCCACCGCCCGCAGATGAGTCGGCTTAAAACCATGAGATTCCAGGAAATCGCGGATATAACGCTCGCGGTCGATGATCGAGAACGTGGTCTCCGCATCCACTTGCATCGCCAGCAACAAGGCCTGATTGCGAGCCTGCGCCTCGGCAATATCCTGATAGCGAATAAGCGGTGAAACCGGCACCGGACGAACCCGACGTTCACCCAAAAGCGGTGGCGTAATGGCGTATGGGCTGCCGACCATCGCCGGCCCCATCAAAATCGCAAGACAGCGCATCACCAGAGGGTAGTCCAACTCCGATAACAGCCGCAGGCTCATCGGCACATCCACGGCCATTTGCTCGCTCCGCCGTTCGCCAATTTCATAAGCGGTGCGCGACCCAGCCTCCACCGGAGGCAAGCTTGGCCCCTTGATCGTCGCCTCAATACCATCCTGCAAATCCTTCAACAGCAGTTGCGAAACGTCGAATTTCCCCGGCGCTTCCAACGGTTTCAATCCCTCGGAGCCCGGAGCCTTGGGAATAATCGCGCCGGGCACCAACTTGATGTTCGCCGGATTCAAAACCCCATCATCCTCCGCTTGCCAAATCCCGGTCACCGCAATCGAGGCATTTTTCAAGATCAGCTCTTTGGTCTTGTTGGCTGTGGCAATATCTGCCCGCGCGTCCAAAACCGGGCCACGCCCCATGGTTTCGCCCGTGGCTTTGTCCATACGAAACACCACCCAGGGCGACGCACGGTATTCCCGCTCAACCAGCCGATATTCCCCGTCGGTCAGAATCACTACGTATTCGTAACGGCCAATTTGCGGTTTCCAAACTGTGGCCTCAATCACCCGCAAGACCCCATCCGGATCATCTTCAACCCGGGTTTGCACCTCGTCAGGAAGCTTCGCATCCGGCCAACGTTCCGCAATATCACGACCCGGCACATCAAAGGCACGAAACACCGTGCGAATGGTACCGTCGGAGCTCTCCTCTGGAATCACCTGGGCAATAGGCACCGCCTCAAATCGCAGCGGATCATCCGGCGTCCCCTCCTGGATCAAAAGCGCCCCGGTGGAGATCAACGCATCGCCCAAAGCCAAGGGTACTTCCAGATGAAAATTAGAGCGGTCAATCGCCTTGTGAAACTTGCGCTCCGCCGTTTCAACGAAGGCCGACCAAACCTCAGAGACCTCACCCTCCAGATCCTCGTCATCCAAACTATCTGGCAAAAAGTGCGTCCAGTGTCGAAACGGCGGAAAGAGATCGCCGTGCAGCTTAGCCCGCTTCCATTTCACGGCCCGAACCGCCGTACCGTCAAAAATCTCGGAATCACGCTTACCTCCCCGCGTGTTGGTGGCGGAATCATCCTGATTGGGCAGAGCCAAACGATACGTTTCGCTCAGCAAACCATCCCACATGCGACGTTTAGCTTCCGCACGGGAAAACCGGCGCAGCACCGGATCGGTGTAACGGGTGTCGGATTTCGCCATCTCAGCCTGCTCCCAAGGTGGTTTTCACACCGGCTTCACCCGTCCCGGAATAAGACAACAGAGAGCGCCCGGATTGACCGGCCTTCACCGCACGCAGTTTGGCCGCGTTCTTGGCCTTGGTTTCCGCAGCCTCTTCGGCGGCCAAAGCGGTCTGTTTGTCAGCAGCCGAGGTATCAACTTTCGGCGTGGAAAAAACGCTTCCCATTGCAGAATCCTCCTGTTTCAGATGTCGATAAAGGGCATAGGGCGTGGTCCATGGATGGGACGGAACGCCCAGCAAATGAGAGACGGCAGAAACGCACGTCGCGGTAAAACGTGGCACCCAGGCAATGGGGCGGCGGGTTATTGCTGCCACCACGCAACACCGCCCGGCAGCGGCATCGGCACACAACCGATCAACGTATTTACCCGGAAGCTCCAGAACATCGGTACACGCGCTATGGGGATTGAACAGCAACCAGCCATCTGCCATGTGCAACGGACGCAACGCATAGCAGTGCCGAAACCCCGGTTTGAGAAGTGCCTGCAGCATCCAAAGCAGAATCCGATTGCGATAGGGAGAACCCGTGGGCAATGGCTCTGGATCACAGAACACCACAAACCACTGCGGCGCAGTGTATGCGTCGGATGTGCTGGGGAAGACCATCAAACACCGTCCTCTTCCACCATCAGAACCCCATCGTCCCACGCTCTGGACCTTTCCGACACGGCAGCTTCCAGTGCCGCTAGGGCCGCAGGGTCCTTAGCCGAGACCCGGCACAAGGCATGATGCTCTTCACAGTATGGGGACCCCGGACGCTGTGGCCGATTGCAATAGGCCCACACCCCTTTGGGATCACCATCGATATAGCGACAGCCAAGCGGATTATGTGGATGCGCCTCTTCTTTGAGAATCGGACTGACCGCCCCCCCCTCCAAACGATCCATCAAATGGACGACCTCAAGATGGCTGCGCCCGAACTCGGAATTACGTATTTCGTAATACCTCCAGCGCGGAATAGCGCCCCTTTCCTTCCATCCCTGCACCGTGCTGGGATGGGCATGCCCCAAGGCCCGTGCCATGGCGCTTATGCCACCAAACACTTTCACCAAACGTTTCACCCTTTCCGCTTGCGTGGACATCCGTCCTCTCCCCCGCTCTTCGGTTCATGATGAAAACCATATTACAATATTCGTCAGGCGTTGTCCAGAAGAAATAACGATTATCGTCTGTACCAATCCTCCAGGAACGGATATGATGCTGGACATGGAACAAAATTGGATCGCCGAACGCCTAAGCGACCTCGGCAAGAAAAAGGCTGAACTCGCCCAGGCCATGGGCCTCCCCCCGACGCGGATATCAGAAATCCTGCGCGGGCGACGCGATGTTCACATTTCGGAATTGCTGCCCCTGGCACGCTTTCTCGATATGGACCCGATGACCGTCCTGCTGCTATGTGCCCCGGCCCCAGCCCATCTGTTGCCGCCGCAACCACATGCAGGCCCCCCGCACGCGCCCTTGAATACGGAAGAACAAACCTGGCTTGCGGCCTTCCGCGCCATGACTGAAGACGAACGTCAACGTTGGTTGCGAGCAATCAGCGCATTCTAAAAATCGGGACTAGGACGTAGACTCATAAATCCCGTCTGGCCCCACCTGAATAACCATGGGGCGTGCTCCCGGCGGATTGACAATCGCTGTCCCCGACGTCCCAACACGCACGAACCACCCCCGCACCCGCGCCTGAGCCACCAACGCTGTGGGCGGAATCGCCTGGAATCCTCGCAGATGCGCGGCATAACTGCCCCCATCCGACCAAAACCCCAATTCGATCCGCAACTCAATATCGGTCAGCCCCTCCGCCGCATGACGGTGCCACTCGTGCAACAACGCCTGCATCCCTGCTGCGGTCAAACGATCAACCAGCCCCTCGTTATCCAAGGCGCGGCGCAGTTCGTGCCACGTCGGCGCACGTCCCAACAGGTCCATGGCGCGTTCCCAAACTGGGCCGGATTGTTCAAGCATCTCACATCCTCCTCGGACAGGATAAACCACCCTCTCTGGTTGTCCAGGCTTCAAGCTTCCTCCCTCGTCGGCAACCCCATTTCGAACCCAGTGGTTCTTTAAATATTCGTGACTCGGTTGACCTGAAACCAAGGAACGTCTCTGAATTGGCTTGTCCCGTCAAATCTCGGCACAGCACGCCACAGGAGACACAAACACGCCATGACATCCGCCTTCACGCCGCCCCTGATGCCCGGAGAGGCTCTGACTTCGGAAGCCATGAATGCTTTGGAAAGAGAAAGCCAGATCGCCCCTGCGCGACACCATGGCTTGATCAGCCGCCGCCTTTCCAATGTACGAATCGGGCAACGCATTTATGCCCTGGTTTGGTTAAGCTTGGCACTTCTGGGAGGAACGGTCGCCGTTCAAATGGTAAGCGAACGGAGCCTCCGGGCTACCGAAACGCAGGCAGATTCCTTACGTGCGGTCGGCGATGAGGTGCGTGGACTGGAACTGATGGTCGCACGTATGGAGGTCGCGGACATTGGCTTTGCCCACAACCCCGCCACCGCACAAACCAGCTTCGCCACAGCACGAGACGCCGCCCTCCGTCATGCCGAGACCGCCCGCGCCGCATCCCCCACCCACGCCGACGAAGCTGCATCGCTCGCCTCTGGCATCACCAAACTGGGCGACAGATTCATCATCGCAGCAAAAACGCGAAGCCAGATCGGCCTGGGAGATAGCGATGGCCTTCGCGGGCGCATGAAAACCGCCGGTCACGCGATTGAAACTGAATTGACTATGTGGCCTAACGTCTCCGCAATCAGCGCGAAAATGACCGAATTGCGCCGCTTTGAACAATCCTTCCTGGTCACCGCCAGCACCACCGACGCTGGAAAACTCCGCAAGATCGTCAACGAGCTCGACTTTGCCATCTATGGCGGCCCCTTTGGCGCAGACACACGAAAGACATTATCGGCCGCCCTCTCGGACTACAGCAAAGCCATGCGTAGCTATGTGGATGCCATCAATCTGCGGGCGGAAACCGATGCGGCGCTGACACAAGCCTTTAGAGAAACCCGCACCAGTGCACAGGCGTTGTTGAACTCCACCGCCCAAGACCTCGTTATGGCGCAAGCCGCAGGCCGCGCAGTTCGGGCACGAACCACACGCACCTTAGCCATCGCAAGCAGCCTAGGTATTGTGATCTTTGGCTTTCTGGCAATCGCCATTGCGCGTTCAATCCACCGTCCCATCGCAGATATCCGTGTCGCGATGAACGCATTGGCGGCTGGCGACCGGACGATTCGCATTCCGGGACTTGGCCGCCGCGACGAAATCGGCGCGATGGCACGCTCCATCGCCGTCTTCAAACAAACGGCGCACGAAATCGAACGGATTCGCGCTCAAGAACAAGCCACCAAGGAAGCCGCCGAAAAAGACCGCCGCGAAACTCTAAAACGCATGGCGGACTCCTTCGAAAACACGGTACGCAAAGTCGCCCAGGCCGTCCACGGTAGCGCCGAACGTATCGCGGCAGACGCACAAGGTTTGTCGCGAGATAGCGAAACCACACGCAACCAAGGCGAAGACATGGCCCACACCATCACACAGGCCGCCGACAGCATGAATCGCGTTGTGGACTCCAGCCAAGATCTGTTGCGT
Organism: Rhodospirillaceae bacterium; assembly: GCA_016937315.1. Lineage (GTDB taxonomy): Bacteria > Pseudomonadota > Alphaproteobacteria > Rhodospirillales > Rhodospirillaceae > Oleispirillum. Next base: position 53 of record JAFGWD010000239.1, on the reverse strand, counting down.
GCCGTCGAATCCGTAGACCGCAGATTAAATGAATCCGGCGCTTCAATCCGTCG
>JAFGWD010000238.1 GCA_016937315.1 Rhodospirillaceae bacterium | reverse complement strand
TTTTACGCCTCGGCAGCCACGGCATCATCATCCTTGAACTGGGTCGGACCGGAGTCCTTACCCTTTTCCGCAGGATCACGATCAACCAGTTCAATCACCGCCATCGGCGCACAATCGCCATAACGGAAACCCGCCCTCAGAACGCGAGCATAACCACCTTCACGAGTCGCGTAACGATCTTTGATGACCGAAAACAACTTGGCAACCACAGCCTGATCACGCAACTGTGCATAAGCCTGACGACGCGCATGCAAATCGCCGCGCTTGCCCAGGGTGATCAGCTTTTCGACGATGGGACGCAGTTCCTTCGCCTTCGGCAGCGTGGTCTTAATCTGTTCGTGCTTCAAAAGCGCCGCAGCCATGTTGGCAAACATAGCCTTACGGTGAGAACTGGTACGGTTCAGTTTACGGCCGCCCATACGATGACGCATCCGATCCTCCTGTAGCTGTCGGCTCGCGCACGAGACCGATGACACTTACACAAAACCGCCGCAGGTCTCCCCAGGGACGGTGTGTCGGGCCCACCATGGGCCCTTTTCCACCGCGAAGAAGAAAGAGCCTTAGTAGGGCTCTTCCAGCTTCTTCGCCAGTTCTTCAATATTTTCCGGCGGCCAGTTCGGAATATCCATCCCCAGATGCAAGCCCATGGACGCCAAAACTTCCTTGATTTCGTTCAAGGACTTGCGGCCAAAATTCGGGGTACGCAGCATCTCGGTTTCGGTCTTCTGAACCAAATCACCGATATAAATGATATTGTCGTTCTTCAAGCAGTTGGCCGAACGGACGGAAAGTTCCAGTTCGTCCACCTTACGCAAAAGGTTCTTGTTGAACGGCAACTCATCGGCCTTTTCGGCTTCCGGCTGAGACTGCGGCTCTTCGAAGTTCACGAACAACTGCATCTGATCCTGAACGATGCGTGCGGCCAAAGCCACGGCATCTTCCGGTGTCACGGTCCCATCGGTGACAAGATTCATAATCAGCTTGTCATAGTCGGTAACCTGGCCAACGCGGGTGTTGTCCACTTCGTAAGCAACCTTCAAAACCGGAGAGAAGATCGCATCCACCGGAATCAAGCCGATCGGACAATCCTCAGGACGGTTTTGCGCTGCCGGAGCATAGCCCTTGCCGGTGTTCACGGTGAATTCACACACGAACGCGGCCCCTTCGTCCAGCGTACACAAGACGAGGTCGGGGTTCATAATCTCAATGTCCGAACCGACTTCGATCATGCCAGCGGTAACGACACCAGGGCCGACCTTTTTGAGCATCATGCGCTTAGGGCCTTCGGCATGCATCCTGAGTGCAATGTTTTTGACGTTCAGGATGATGTCGGTGACGTCCTCACGCACGCCAGGCACAGAGGAGAATTCGTGCAAGACGTTCTCGATCTGGATCGCGGTGACAGCCGCGCCCTGCAACGAGGAAAGGAGCACGCGACGAAGCGCATTGCCCACCGTCATGCCAAAACCGCGCTCCAAAGGCTCGGCGATGATCTTCGCGACCCGCGTCGGATCGTCACCCGGCTCGATGGTCAGCTTGTTCGGTTTGATCAATTCCTGCCAATTCTTCTGAATCACGGGGTGCCTCATCAGACGTAACGGGGTAAATTATCCCCAGAGCCGAACGGGTGAAGCGACGGCCCCCCAAGCCTTGGGAAACCGTCGCCTTCATCCAAGCGGAAACCGATTTACACGCGCCGACGTTTACGCGGACGGCAACCATTGTGCGGAATCGGTGTCACATCGCGGATCGCGGTGATGGTGAAACCCACCGCCTGCAATGCACGCAACGCCGACGCGCGACCCGAACCCGGGCCTTTGACCTCGACCTCAAGGGTCTTCATGCCGTGATCCATGGCCTTTTTGCCAGCATCCTCGGCCGCCATCTGCGCCGCATACGGCGTCGACTTGCGCGAACCCTTGAAGCCCATGGTGCCCGACGACGACCAGGAAATCGCATTCCCCTGAGCATCCGTGATGGTCACCATGGTGTTGTTGAACGACGCATTCACATGCGCCACACCAGAAACGATATTTTTGCGTTCGCGACGACGCGGACGCGCGGCAGCTGCCTTAGCCATGTGCCATCAGCCCCTTATTTCTTTTTGCCAGCGATCGGTTTGGCCGGGCCCTTGCGGGTGCGTGCATTGGTATGCGTACGCTGTCCGCGAACCGGCAGACCACGGCGATGACGCAGCCCACGATAACACTTCAAGTCCATGAGCCGTTTGATATTCATCGTCACTTCACGACGAAGATCACCTTCGACGGTATAGTCTCCGTCGATCGTTTCGCGGATACGCAACACTTCCTCATCAGAAAGCTGGTTTACCCGCCGTTCGTCCGTGATACCGACCTTACCGCAGATCTCCTTGGCCATCTTCGGACCGATGCCGTAGATGTAGGTCAAGGCGATCACAACGCGCTTATTGGTCGGGATATTAACGCCTGCAATACGCGCCAATGCCGCTTCTCCCTAGCACTTGCCTTTGGTGCCGCATTTTCTGCGGAAAAATCCGAAGTCGCGGGATTATACGAAGAACTTTTCCCGAGTCAACGTCTTCCCTTGCGGGCACCTCATATTAATTCCAAAACGGGCGTCAGCCCGCGACTGCCGCCACCAACTGCCGCGTGACTTCGTCAATCGCAGCGGCTCCATCGATGGTCTTCAACAGCCCGCGCTGTTCGTAGTAAGGCAGCAGCGGAGCAGTTTGTTCATGATACGCCTGCAAGCGCGTCGCCACGGTTTCCGCGGTGTCGTCCTTACGGCGAATAAATTCTGTCGATCCACACGCGTCACAGACGCCGTCAACTTTCGGCTTCTGAAAAACATCGTGATATCCGGCACCGCATTTAGCACAGGAATAGCGCCCTGTAATGCGTTCAACGATCATCACATCCGGGACCTGGACTTCAATCACTGCGTCCAGGGTCATGCGACGATCAGACAGCATGGTATCCAATGCCTCAGCCTGCGGGATGGTACGCGGAAACCCATCCAAAATGAAGCCTTTCGCACAATCCGGCTCGGCAATTCGTGCAGCAATCACACCAACCATCACATCATCAGGCACCAAAGCACCGGCTTCCATGATTTTCTGGGCGGTTTTGCCGATCTCGGTTCCCGCCTTGACGGCCGCACGGAGCATATCTCCCGTCGAAAGCTGCACGATCCCGAAGGTGTCCTGAAGCTGCCGCGCCTGAGTCCCCTTCCCCCCACCGGGCGGCCCCATCAAGATAATCCGCTTGCCTTCCATCTTCATTGTTCTCTCGGCCCTTTACTCGGATAATACCCTGTTGTCCCCGCACGCACGCATCAGCGGCGGCGTCCGCTCCGATTGTTCAGACGACTTTTCTTGATCAGACCTTCGTACTGATGTGCCAACAAGTGCGACTGCACCTGGGTGACCGTATCCATGGTCACCGAAACCACGATCAGAAGGCTGGTGCCACCGAAATAGAACGGCAAGCCCCATTTGAACATCAAAAGCTCCGGCAACAGAGTCACCACGACCAGATACACCGCACCAACCGCAGTCAAACGATTCAAAAGAAAGCGCAAATAATCAGCGGTGTTCTTACCGGGGCGAATGCCGGGCACGAACCCACCACCCTTTTTCAGATTATCGGCGGTTTCATCCGGGTTGAAGACCACGGTGGTATAGAAAAATGCGAAAAACACCACCAACGACGAGAACGCAATCATATAGACCGGATTTCCGCGAGAAAACATCGCCAGTACCGGGCGCAACCATTCCGGCGTATTGGCACCAGCCATCTGTGCATAGGTCACCGGCAAGCCCATCAAAGCCGAAGCAAAGATTGGAGGAATCACACCAGAGGTATTCAGCTTCAACGGCATATGCTGGGTGTCGCCACCGGTCATTCGGGTCGCCGAAACTTGGCGTTTTGGATACTGGATCAAGACTCGGCGCTGGGCACGTTCAACGTACACAATCCCCGCAATCACCGCCAACGCCATCACCAGGAAACCAATGATCACGAAAGCAGGCAGAGCCCCGGTCTTCCCCAATTCCAAGGTTTGAGCCAACGCCGCTGGAATGCCCGCAACGATACCTGCAAAAATGATCAACGAAATGCCGTTACCGATCCCACGGTGGGTCACTTGCTCACCCAGCCACATCAGGAACATGGTTCCGCCGATCAGCGTCACCACGGTCACCGAACGGAAGAACATACCCGGTTCCATAACCGGAGACACACCACCGGACGTCACCATATTTTCCAAGCCGGTCGCAATCCCATACCCCTGCGCCGCAGCCAAAATCACCGTCAAATAACGGGTCCACTGGTTGATCTTTTTACGCCCAGCCTCACCCTCTTTCTTCATCGCGGCCACAGTTTCCGAAGCAACCCCCATCAACTGCATGATGATAGAGGCGGAAATGTAGGGCATAATGCCAAGAGCGAGAATCGACATGCGCTTTAATGCGCCGCCCGCGAACATATCGAAGTTCCCGAGAATCCCGCCGCTGTTTTGCTGGAAGACCTGCGCCAAAACCGTGGCGTCGATGCCCGGCACCGGAACCCACGTTCCCAGACGATAAATCACCAAAACGAACAGAGTGAACCAAATCCGGCTCTTCAGTTCCGTCGCTTTCGACAGAACATTCCAGCTCATGTTCGAGGCAAGTTGTTCGGCAGCTGACGCCATGTGCGAAGACCTCGGTTGCGAAAGTCGTCAAACCGACCATGACACGAGACATAATGTCTCAAAAAAAGCCATGTCGGGACAAAAGGAATCAACGAACGGTGCGGAAAACCCGCAAGAATGAAGAGGCAGATTCCAGATCAGACGATGCCGCGCCGGAACCTGCCGTTTTCACTTAGGCCTTGGCAGCCGGGGCTTCCACCACCGGAACCGTCACGGTGACCGCGCCACCCGCCTTTTCCACTGAAGCGATTGCGCCCGGAGTTGCCCCCACGACTTCAATCGTCACCTTAGCAGAAAGCTCGCCAACGCCAATTAAGCGCAAGCCAGCAAAAGCATGGTGGACCACACCCGCAGCCTTCAAGGATTCGGCATTGACCACTTGTGCGAGGTCAAGCTTGCCGCCCGTAATCGCCTGCTGCAAACGACGGATCGTCAATTCGGCGTATTCGACGCGGTTCGGATTCTTGAACCCCCGCTTCGGCAAGCGCCGATAAATCGGCATCTGCCCGCCTTCGAACCCATTGATCGCAACGCCGGTGCGAGACTTCTGGCCCTTGACGCCGCGCCCGCAGGTCTTGCCCTTGGTGCAGCCGATGCCGCGACCAACCCGGGTGCGGACCTTCCGGGCGCCCGCGTTGTCGGCAATCTGGTTGAGTTTCATCGCTCTATGACCTTCTAATCGGATGCGTCGCTTAAGCGTCCTGCTCCACCTTAACCAGGTGATGGACTTTGTTGATCATGCCGCGCACCGCCGGAGTATCCTCCAGCTCACGGGTGCGATGCATCTTGTTTAGCCCCAAACCAACCAGCGTCGCCCGCTGATCGGACTTACGTCCGATCGGGCTGCCAATCTGCGTGACCTTGATCGTCTTCTCGGCCATCCGTCTTACTCCTTCACCGCGACACCGTCACGACGCCCAACGATATCACCAACCTTTTTGCCGCGCTTCGTCGCAATCATGCGGGGCGAGTTCAACAGGCCCAAAGCATCAAAGGTCGCTTTGATCATGTTGTGCGCGTTGGCAGATCCGGTGGATTTCGCCACCACATCCTGCACACCCATGGTTTCAAAAATCGCACGCATCGGGCCGCCAGCGATAATCCCGGTGCCCGGCTCAGCCGAACGCAGAATAACGCGACCAGCACCGAAATGCCCCTGGATATCGTGATGCAGAGTCCGACCTTCACGCAACGGCACACGAATCATCGTGCGCTTAGCCTGTTCAGTGGCCTTACGAATGGCTTCCGGGACCTCACGAGCCTTGCCGGTACCATACCCGACACGACCTTTCTGATCGCCAACCACCACCAGGGCCGCAAACGAGAAACGACGTCCGCCCTTGACCACTTTGGCCACACGATTGATGTGAACCAGCTTATCAACGAAATCGTCCTCGCGATCGCGCTCACGGTCGGGCGCGCCTCCCTTCTGCGGACGACGTTCGGAATTTGGATTACGAGCCATACTTCTTCATCCCCTCAGAACTGAAGTCCGCCGTCGCGGGCCGCGTCGGCCAGGGCTTTCACCCGGCCATGGAACATGAAACCACCACGGTCAAACACCACGTCGACCACACCTGCAGCCTTCGCACGTTCCGCCAAAAGCTTACCTACCGCCTCAGCCGCAGCCTTATCGGAGGTTTTCGTCAGCGCCGCACGCACGTCTTTGTCCAGCGTCGAAGCCGACGCAAGGGTCACACCCTTCACGTCATCGATGACCTGGGCGTACATGTGTTCGTTGGTGCGGTGCACCGACAGACGCGGACGCCCGGAAGCCTTCTTACGCAGGGACCAGCGAGTCCGGGCCTTGCGGCGTTCTAAAAGTTCTTTTGCCGTCTTCATGATCTAGCCCTTACTTCTTCTTGCCTTCCTTGCGCAGGATGACTTCATCCGCGTACTTCACGCCCTTGCCCTTATAGGGCTCCGGCGGACGGAAACCGCGGATCTCCGCGGCGACCTGGCCGACACGCTGCTTGTCGATGCCGGAGATCACGACCTCGGTCGGCTTCGGCGT
>JAFGWD010000237.1 GCA_016937315.1 Rhodospirillaceae bacterium | reverse complement strand
TCGGCCCAATCGTCGGCAGCATCACGGGCGGGATCAACAAAGGTCGGTGGTGTGGCGTCCGATGTCGGCGGTTTACCAACGTATGTCCAAGCCCCGTCCAGGTGCTCGTCCAGGCTGCCGGTTGCGTTTTCGGGAGCATACCCGGCTGTGCGTGCCGCCGTGACCGCCTCCACCGTGGCTTTCTTCGCCTCAGCCTTAGCCTTTTGGGCCTTAGCACGGTCTTCCTCGCCTTCCGGTCGCGGCCGCCAAACCGTGGCCGGAGCGGCATTGGGGTAATTGATTTCCGTGATCCAGGCCAACAATTGGCCATTCAACGGCCCGCCGGACAACAAGTCCGCATCGCCGTCGGTCAATTCGGTGCGCACATCGTTGTGCACCTCGCCTAAGCTACGTGCACCCTTTTCCCCGGCATTGGTGGTCAGGGTTTCCCCCAACACCGCCTCGGAAATCTGTTCATCCATGTATCGCACAAGATCGGGATAGGTGACGGTGCCGGATCGTGCTGCCTCCAGGTAGTCAAGCACGGTGCCTTTCGGCACGATAACGGCATTGTCCTGTGCTAAATTGGATAGGGTATTCAGCAGTTTGACCTGATCGGCATCCAGCATCGTCAGATCATATTCGCCCTTTACTGTTGGGCTGCCGAACTTGTCCGCAAACACCATCCAGAACGCCACGCCCTGGCGCTTGAACAACACCGGCCAGAACAATTGATGGCCCAAACCCAAACCATAGGGATCGTCTTCGGCATCCCCGAACCGATGCACCAAGAACTTTCGCGGCGGCAGGGCTTCGCCATCGGCCATGTGTTCGGCGGTGATTAGGCGGGGTTCGCCGTCCAGTGAAAAGCGAAAACGTTCTTGCCTGCGGGGTTTGACCGTCACCGGCAGAATGAAGCCTTCCGGTGTCACGCCCCAGATCAATTCCGCTACCGCGAACCCCATCAAGGTGGCAGACAACAGCGCCTTACAAGTGGCGTCAAAGTTAAAGCCCCATTCCCCGTCCAAGAACCGTTTGGCCAGTTCTGCCGCTTTTTTGTCTTCGTGGCGTTTGCCGCCGGGCTTAACCTCCCAATCCCGCGCAATCACCGCGTTCTTGCGTTTGTTCAGCACCGCAAAGGCATGGGCATCACGGGCAATTTCGCGGTAAATCCGCAAGCCCCGGCCCTGGCCGCGACTGATGAGTACATCGTCTTGGGGCAACATCACATTGCCCCAGAACGGCATATTTACATCGCGCCGCACGGATGCAATTTCATGGCGCAGCGGTTGCGGCACGGACGTCTTAGGCGGTGCGTCCATGGGTTATCCTCCGATGTAGTCGTTGATGCTGCCGCGCCTGCCGATCCGCGCCCCCGACGTGCGCGGCTGACCACACGAAAAGCCGCCGGTGGCTATACGCCACAGCATTTCCAGGGCGTCGGGACCGTCGTCATGATCGGCCTGCGGCCAATAGCGCAACTGTTCCAGTAACGTGGCTTGATTGGCGGCAAGACGGATCAAACCGTTTTGCACATGCGGCTGGATGCTTTCGATTCGCAACGCCTTATCGGCATGGTTGGGGATCGCTACGGCAGGCACGGGAATGCCGCGTTTGGCTGAACGTTTGACCAGTTCGGTTCGTAGGAATTCCTGAAACTGCACGGTTTCCACGCCGAATTTCAGGCAAAGATATGCCGCCTGCATGGCGATAATGTCTTCGATAATGCGGTCGGGCAGGCGTTTGCGGATGTCCGCTTCCACCACGTCGAGAATGCCGGTTTCGCGGTTCAGGCCACCCACCAAGATCGCGGATGGATCATTACGGGCGTTCGCCTTGCCTAAGCTGGGATCGCAAACACCAAAGAAAATCCATTCCGCCAAGCGGGAAACCCAGAACGTAATACGCCCAAAGGGCTGATCCTCGCCGGAAATCGGTTCGTTCTGGTATTCGGAACTGAAGGCGTCGCGGCCAACCCGCACCCGGATTTTCATCAAACGGTAGAAGGGTTGAACCTCTGGCCAAAGAACCTCTGCCCCGGCCAACATGGCGGTCATGGACGCGGCAAAGAAGCTGTCTGCCGCCGGTTCGCCGAGGTTAAGGTAGATATCTTCCCACTTGTCCCACAAATCCATGCAGTCGGGAAAACGAACAACGGCTTTGAACACGGTGGCACGCCAGCCGGGGTTGCGGGATTTACGCACCGCAACAGCGTCGTGATGCAAGAACGTGTTCACCCAAATCAGGTCCATGCTGCCGTCAGGTGGCCCTAAGGGTTCCACCGTCTTATCAATCCAGCTTTCCAACTTGGCCCGCTGTTCCGGCTTGCGCACGTTTTCATCATTTTCAAGATCGTCGCAAACCACCAAGTCAGGTCGTTGTGCGCCATGGCGGAACCCGCGCAGGGCCTTGGATGATCCGCCAATCTTTACCTTTGCACCGATTTTCAAAACAACTTCGGTGGCCTGCCAAACAGGTCCGGCCCCGGTGAAGTTGGGAAAATCCTGGTTCAGGCGCGGGTTAAATTCGACCTCGGCCTTTAATGCGGCCAAATGCACGGCGGCCTGTTCCAGGGTATCGGACAAAACCACAGGGAAGCGTTTGCGCCGGGTTAGCAAAACCCAGATCACGTAAAGCAACGAAACATAGGTGGACTTCGCATTGCCACGCGGTGCGGCAATGACATCACGGGCACCGCCGGGGCCAACCGCGATTTCCGGCAGGCGGGTGCGTAAAAAACTATGAAAGGCGGAGGGCTTGCCTTTCACATAATGGGGGAAATAGGTATCGCAAAAATATCCAAAATCCGTTTGCACCCGTGCCCGACGGTCAGCCGCAGCCGAAGCATCATCGGGAAAGCCTTCGACCTCGGCTTGGATTTTATCCCGCAGGTCGCGTTCTAATGCCTGCAAGCTGGTCAAGAAGTCTTGAAAGGTCGGTTTCTTTTTCTGCCCCGCGCCAGCCATCGTCAGGCCCCGTATTTCTTGGCAACTTCAAGGGCAAAAGGTTCCAACACGTCGGCCAAGGCCGAACGATAATCCGGGAATTCACGGGACACGAACATTGCCAAATCCTGCATCAATTCCGTGGCAATGGCATAACGGCCCATGTCCGGCGCAGCCTTAGCCACCGCCGCAATGGTTTTCTGGAAGGCATCCGCCAAGCGTGATAACGCCTCGGCACGGGCCATGGCGGGTAATTCGGTATCCCGTACCCCTTCGACGGTGGCCTGATACATCGTCATGAAGTCGGCTAGGACCAATTGGGCAATGGTGGAAACCCCACCCACCGAAAGCCCGGCAGCGGCGCGGGCCTTGTCCCAATCATCACCTTGGGCTTCGGCTTGGGTGCGCCATTTGCGGGCCGTGGAAAGAGGCACGTCGTGCCGTGCGGCGGCGGCTTCCAATGATAAACGGTCGAAGATATAAGTGGCCCGGATTGCGGCGCGGGTTTCGGGGGCATGCGCCATATCATACCCCCCGCAACATATTGGAGGCGGCGTTAGCGGCGGCACGCAAAATGGTTTCCGGGGATGCCTGTTTTACGCCTTCGACCAATCGGCGGCCAAGGGCCACATCGCGTCCGGTATGGGTGGCAAAAACCAATCCGTTAAGGGGCTTAATCAGATTGCGGGCAGCCAACCAATCGCATTCGACCTCAATATCACCCATCGACGCCCGTAGGCTGATCGCTTCCAGGCGGCCTTGCAGCCAGGGCAAGGTTGGGGGGGCGGCAATGCCGGGAACGGTCGCGCTGCCTGCGGCGATATCCAGGCCCCGGCTTAACACCATCGCGCCGGTTACACCGTCTTCGCGGATCGTCTGGATCAAGGCTTGTTCCGCCAACCATGCCAGCGCGGTTTCCACCTGATCGCGGGTTGGCGATAGGCCGTAATCCATCAAACCATCGGACAGCAGGCTGATCGTGGCGGCGCGGCCTGGGGCTTGCCCCAACATCACCAACAGCAACAAGCGCAACACATGGTCCGCCCGTGTGCCGGTCAGCAGCAGCAACGCGGCAAGGCGCAAATGTTCGCGCCAACGGTCGGCAAACGTACTCATTCCCGCGCTCCTTTGATTTCGTTTTGCACCAACATGTTGACGGTTTCTTGCAAGCCGGTGACGGCCCCGCGCATGCCGTCCATGGTGGCGGCCAACCCGGCAAGGCCGGAATGTACGGTGGCCAAACTGCGGTTCAGGTCTTCTAAGTCTTCCTTGGTCGGCAGGTGTTGCAATGCGGCCTCGGTCTTGGCAAAGCGGACCTCACCCTCTTGCAGGCGACGGTCCAGGATTTTGTGTTCTTCGGTGTGGAATTTTTGGAAGTCCACCTGGGCGGCTTTGATCGGTGCAACAGCGGAAATCACTTGTTCATCAATGCCGCGCTTGATGGACCAGCGCAGAACCGGCAAGACAATCACAGAGAGCAACGCCGGTCCCACCAGCTTTAGCCAATCAAGCCAATCCATCGCTGGCCGCTCCTTCATCGTCGGGTTGGTCCGGCACAGTATCGGTCGGCGGTTCGGTGCGGCGGCCCCGCGCCTTATCTAGCGCCAGTCGCAGAAAGAAGGCTTCCGTATCCTGGGCCATATCGCCAAGATCAGGCACGGCCACCCCCGGAGATTTGCGCCATCAGCATGTCTTTTTCTTTGCTGCCCCGGCTGGAACCAAACTCGAATGCAAACGCATCCTTCAAGCATGATCCGAAGATGCCGCAAACGGTGGATAAGATGCCCACCACTTCTCCGGGAATGGCTGTGCGCCAAGCGACCAGCACCACAACGCACACCACGAGGCCAAGGGTTGCGCCGATCACCATCAAATCCGCACGGATGTTGCGTTGCCCGGCCTGAACAATCGCCTTATCCCGGTCACGGGCCGATTGCCGATCCGCCAGATAGGCGCGTTCCAGATCGGCATTAAGTGCCGCCAATTGCTGTTTGTAGCGGAGCAAGAGTTCCGGGTTGGCACGCAAGGCGGCCTCGGCATCCGCCGGGGTTGTGGTGCCGGTTAACGTCTGGGCTGCATCAACAACCTTTTGCGCGACGGTGGCCCCCTCATCACCGAAAATCCATTTGGCAAGGTGCGGCGCGGCGTAGGATGCCAGCCCAATGGCGGCGGAAATCGGGTCCATACCTTCCCCCCTCCCTTAGCTGTAAGCGCGGGTCAACCATCCTTCGCGGTAACGCGCCAGGAAGGTTTTGGTTGCGGAAAGCAGGCGATAGAACCCGGCAGCTTCGGCCTTTAGTGCGGCCAACAGGGACCGGGGATCGGCGGCATTAACGGAGCGCATCGTGTTGGGGCCAAGAACGCCATCCTCAAGGGTTGGCAACCACGCGGCACGTAAGGCCCGTTGCAGGCAGATATGCGCCTGTTTCGCGCCCATGTTTACCGCGAGGTCAAAGACCTTGGCGGCGATATGGTCATCCTTGATTTGGCCGTAACCGAATTTGTCCCACCACTGGTGGCGGTAATAGGCAGCGGCGGCCTCTGGCGTCAGCGCCTTGATGTCGTCCACATCCACATCGCCGTCGCCGTCCAGATCAAAGTCCAGGAGGCCGTTCATATCGGCATCCACCTTGACCACGGTGCGTAGGGAAATGCCGTATTGTGTCGCCCCGCCGGGATCGGCAGGATCGTTCGTGAAGCCGCCTTCATGCTGAAGCACAAGGGCAAGGGCGGCGGTAAAACGGGGATCATCAGGCATAACAAGACATCCTGTTGTTCAGGTGTCTTAACTTCGGCCAAAAGACGGGGAAGGGCCGCACGGAACGGCTTCCGCACCGAGGCGGCGCGTACGAACGTTGCCTAATCGAACATGGAAATCTGGCGCGGGTCAATGGGCTTTGTTGCCCTGGCCGCCGGATCACTTCCGGCACGGACTTCGCGTACCCAGCGTTCGGTGCATCGCAAGGCTATTGCGGTTTCCCGCGTGGTGCCGGGATGGGATAAAATCTTTCGCTTTAAATCATCCAACACGGCGGCACGGGGGATATCGTGATGCCCGCCGCCCCATTGATCTGCCAACACCCGTGCGGCGTTAAGGCCAATCAATTGCACCAAGGCATGGTGTTCGCAGGGGGTGGCCGGAATATAGCGTTTGGTGCCGCCCCAATGATAGGCCAGCAACAACGCTTTGCCGCCGAAACCGGCGCGGGCCAGTTCCCCCAATAGACCGGGCAAATAGCGGGTATCGGCCGAGAGGTGTGTCATTGCGCCCCCTTTCCCTGGACCCGGCGATCCATCGCCTTCAGCGCCTCCACCACCTTGGTCAAGTCGCTGTCCGGCAACAGGTCAGGGTCGGCGGTGACGACATGCTGTCCGGGGTAAAGAACCCGGCCGCAGAACGCCCGCAGCGCCTCGCGAGTGCCGGTACGCACCCAGCCCGCCTCTGCTCCCGCACGCCATAGCGCATGGACCTTGCGGGCCAGCGGGCGGGTGGCGCGGGGGAAATGGGTGCCGCCGTTAAGGTGGTCGAGCACGGCCCAGATTTCGCATTCGGTCAAATCCTTGGCCGATGTCTGGCCGGTGCGGGCGGCCAGCATATCGCGGTATGCGGCATCATCCAGCCCGGCCTTTGTGGCGGCGAAATGCAACGCGGCGTACAACTTTCGACGTGCGGGTGTGGTGGTCATGCGTCACCCTTCAGTTCCAAGTCTGGAAAGTGCTTTTTCAGGTGTTGGATCAGCGTCCGAGGGCTGGACCATGTCGGAAAGAAACAAATCGTTCGCAGCGCGATCATCTGGTCCGCTTTCTTTTTCCCAAATATCTTTTTCAGTTCGGGGTATTTTTTGAGAGGCCATATTCTCCCGCGTTTAGGGAACCAGAACCGGGCTTCTGGGTGCACTGGTTGTTCATTCTCTGCCTTGCACCAATCGCCTTTTATTCTTCCGTTCACGTAAACAACAGTCACAAGGCGCTCACCATCGCGTGTCTTAATGAATGTCAGCTCATAGCCATCTGCACTGGCCTTGACGTGGCAAAAGACCTCTCCCAGTAAGTGTTCGAGTTGCTGCCATGTGTTCAACGAATTCGACGCGATATTCATGATTGACTTCCTGCATCGGTTGCTTTTTTCCGGTTTATGGCGGCTTCCAGAGGCGTAAGGGGGTATCCTTTGCGGGAGCCGGGCTTTTCGTATTTCCGCAAATATGCGTTTTGCGCGGCCAGCCATGCCATGTAGGGCCAGTTAGCGCGAACACCCCATGGGTAGGCCTCGCGCAAAACGCGGCGACGGTCTTTGATGGGCAGGTCTGCGGGTAAAGTCTTATGCAGGTCTGCTATGGTTTCCCATGCCTGTTGCGCCCAGTTCATTGCACCAACTCCCACGCGATGACGACCCCTTCAAACGGGGTGCCATCACAGTTTGGCAGACCGTATTGACCAGAGAACCAACAGGACATTTCCATGAAATCGGAAAAGCCGTCCGCCTGGGCAAATTCGTTGTCCGTTGGTTCCAATTGATCACGGCTATAGAGGGCATTGGGGAGGCGCTGACCGCTTAACTCCATGTGTGTGCTGTAGATTTTCACAGGAGCTATACTCTTGACCCGGCCTTCCCCTAGAAGCGTGCATGAGTTGGTACGCATGCCGGTGTACAGTTTAAGGGCATCACCGATTTTGCAGTGAGGACGACCATCACGCCGAAGGGGACGTATGCTTTGCTGTTTCTCCCCTGTTTCAACCAATTCGGCGTAGCGTTTTTTGAAGTTCAACGCGGGCATGGAACGACCTCCTTTTTTATCCTTCTGGCCTGGCATCATCAGGGCGGGGCGGCCAGCCCCCTACCGACCACCGGGAAAGCCCGGTGGTTTCGCCTATTTCTTGACTTCCACGATCCCGCCTGAGCGATTGATCAGGAACACCTTGCCGGTGCGCAAATGGGTGTATGCTTCTACTTGACCCAGGTTCCGGTCACGCCACGAGCGCCACGCGGCCGTTGATGCCCAAAAGGCACCGGAGACCACAATCACCACCCCGGCCAGTCGGCTGATATGCGAGAGGATTATGTCAAGCACGATCGCCCCCCATTGCAGGGAGCAAAGCGGCAACGCCAGGGCGGCGACCACCGTTCACAGCGGCGTTGATGTCGATGTTTCGGGCGGCGGCGCGACCACTCCATTGTTCGTTGTCAAACCGCTTGCCCGCCCCCTTCACCGGGGCCAACGGTTTACCGGACAAATCAATTCGGCAGCGTTCCATTTCTGCTTCGACGGCGGCCAAGGGCGAAAGGACCAGTGCTAGATGGTTCCCGCCTTCGACCTTTGGCGTGCGTCGCCATTGCTGGTCCCACAACTTCCCAGCAAGGGCACGAACAAGGCCCTGTTGAAAAGCCTTTGTGGCCTCCCGTTTCGTCTTCGTTGACCGCCGACGACGATATTCCTGGGTTTTTTGCCACTCACGGGTGGCCGCCTTAACGTGCCGTTCCAACAGGGCATGAAGATACTCGGCAACAATTACGTCGTTCCAGCGCCCGAAATAGACCACCGTCCAGCGGCCACCGCAGCCGCTATACCAAAGTTTGCAATGGCAAAAGGTCGCCACATTGGACCAGATTTCATCCACAACGGTGCGGCGACCAATCTCAATCCGTCCTTCCTCGAATTCGAGGGCGACGGGATCAAGGCCATGTTTTGAGAGCAATTCGGCCACTTTGGCAGCGGCGGCCATAGCTTCGGCTTCGGTGCAGCCGCGTTCGGTTGTACGGGTGGAAAGTGCCGCAATGGTTTCACGCAAGCGGCGGCGGGCGGCGATGTCGATCATGCTGCACCGCCTTCGGGCTGCGTGTTTTTGTGCCGAGGGACAAGCTCCTCCACCCTTGTGCGACCAAGCGCTACGCGGCGGGCCTGTTCCGCCCGAGCCTTTGCTGTGATGCTCTCCGGGACATTTACACCGCTGAATTCCAAGGCGAGTTCATTGAATTCGGCCTGGGTGCATTCCATTCGCAGCACAACCACCCCGGAAAGCGATGCCTCTGCGAAGCCAATCCCATCGGCATCAAGTTCAGACAACGTGACTTCGCCATGGCGTTCGTTATCCATCACGCGGCCTCCCCTTCGTTCGCTGGGGCCACCGCAGAGGCGAGGTCAACGCTGATCGCCTGCCATGATGCGCGGCCGTTGGGGCGGCGATAGAAGCGCACGTATTCTCGGGAGCCAATAACGCGGATGCTGTCGTTCAGTGCGGCAACGGCGCGTTGCCATTCGGCATCGGCGATATCCAAACGGCGCAGGCCGAACAGGGCGGAACGGTTGATCCGCCCTTCCTTGTCCACCTGGAAGGCGTGATCCACCAGGACGTGGATGTTGTCGTTTGAGCCTTCCGTCCATTTGGAAATACACGCATCAAACAGCGTCTTTGCCACCTGCAATTCAGGGCCAAAGGTGATGCTGTCTTGCACCTGGACCACCACTTTCATGCAGCCGTCATAGGTGGTCAGGGTGACATTGCCCTTTGCCCCACCCTTGGCCGCGCCATATTGATCGGCTAGCAGGTCCATGAAGGTTGCCACATCCTCAAACGTGTGGCCCTTGAAGCGGCCAATTTGCGCGGAAAGGGCATCGGCGAAGCCGATGATCTTGCGCACGGTCTGGTCTTCCAGCCGTTCTTGCGGCTTAACCATCGTTTCCGGCACCAAGCGGCCCTTGGCATCCAACATGTATCCGGCGGGGATCGCCGGGGTTTCTGGGGTGGTGGTCATGGCGTGATCCTTTCGATTATGGGGGAGAGGTACATGGTCTTGAGCCAACGCCATTGAGCGCGGAACCAGTTGGGGCGTTTACGCATCGGGGGTCTCCTTCGGCTGCGGCTTTGGCGGCAATTTGGCGTAACGGTCCAAGAACCCCATGGGGTCGGCGGCGGCATAGGCCATAACGGCGGCGCGGAAGGCGTCGGCCAAGTCCTCGGCCACGCGCAGAGCCAATTCCAATGGCCCGCACGGGGGTTCGGAGGTATCCAAAATGAACCGCCGCAGGGCATCCACATCGGCGGCGAAGGTTGCGTCTTGGCGGCGTTTTTCGACCATCGTAACCGCGTGCAAGACCGTGGTGTGGTCGCGGTCGAAATCACGGCCCAAGCGCGGCAAGCTGCGGCTGGGCAACAATTGTGCGGCCAACCACATGGCAACTTGACGCGGCCGGGCATAACGGGTTGCCCTGCGTTGACTACGCAACATCTCACGCGGGATGCGATACCAGTCCGCCGTCTGGTCCAAGATCAGCGCCGGGGTCAACAACGGGCGAGTCATGGCCGGACCTCCTGCACGGGGGAGGTTTTCACCGGGTGGGTGCCGTAGACCGGCACCCTGTCGTCAGCGGGATGGGATAATGCGTTAACGGCCACCAATCCTAACGCCAGGGTGGTGGTCAAGGCCGCCACCGATCCATGGTCGGGCGCACCACACACCACACCTTCGGCGGCGTCCAGGGCCTGCGCCAACGTCACCGGCCCCTTCAAGACGTTGCCACCGTCGGCCGTCCATTGGGCAATCCACAGGCCATCTTCGGTATCGCGCAGGATGATGATGTGGCGGCCGTTTAAGACACGGCCTGCAATCGGGCTGGCAATGTATTCTTTGCGCCCGCGTGCAAACACCCAGACGGTTTTGGGGTCAAAGTGGGTCATAGCGGTTCTCCGTTGCGGGTCACCAAACGAGGGCCGGAATTTGCAGCCTGGGCGGAGGGATTGGGCTGGGGGGCTGGCGGCAATGGGACAAGTGGAATGCCCAACAGGGTTGCCGCCGCATCCAGGACGCCAATGACGTCCGCAAAATACTGAGCAATACGGGCGGTCTGGGCTGGGGGTAAATGCACGGTCTTGCCGTTGTCGCCCAAATGCGACCAGACGTCGTAGCTGCGCATCAACGAGGCACGCACCGTGCCGATCTTTTCCGCTGCCAAGGCGGGGCGGTCATAGGGGTTCGTCATTGTTGCCTCCCTGTTGCCGGTGGGGGCAGGCACGGCAAGTGCGGGCCAATTTGACCGCCTGCGGGCTTGTGGTGTTGAAGGGTTGGTTCTGCGTATCCAGACAAGCGTTGCTCGTGATCTGGCCGAGGATGGGGCAATGGATGTCCTCGTTCAGGGCTGCCTCTACGGCGGTTTGCAGGGCGGTCAGGCTTTTGGCCGGATATTTCCCTGCCAACACCAGGGATACGGCGGTACGGCTGCGGCCGATCTGTTCTGCCGCTGCCGCTATGCTGTGTTGCCGGGCAATATCCCGTAGGGCGGCCAACCATGCCGGGTCACCTATCTGGGGACGCAGTTTTTCCGGGGTGATGTCCGCCGTCATGCCGCACCGCCCGCGAGGGAGAAGACCTCGCCGGTGTTGGGGTCATAAACGCAATGGCTGCGCGTCCGCAGTTGGGGAGCCTCTGGGCCGGTGTCACGGATCAGGGCGTAGCGTTTGAAGCCGTTGCTGGTCGGTGCCGTTCCGGCAACGCGCCGCAATTCGCGTAAGTATCCGGCCTTGGTCAAGGCGGCGGTGTACTTATGGACGGAGTTGCCCTTTTCTTCGCCGGTTCCAGCCAGTTCCAGCAATTCGGGTATGCTGGCCTTGCCCTTGATCCGCAAGGCCGCCCACAGGCGGTCCTGTAAACCGGGGCGACGGCGATGGCGGTAAGATTGGGTCAACGCCCCCATCGGGCCGCTGGTGATTTCCTGCCCGGCGGCGCGGAAGACCAAGCCCTCGTCGGTTAGGGTGAAACACCCAATTTCGGCACGGGCGGCCAAGCCCCGCGTAATCAGGGCGGCGGCGGCCTTAACCACGGCACGGTTTTCCATGCCGCTGGCCGTCGCCAGTTCCGCCACGGTTAGGCAGGCATCCGGCGAAAGTGCGGCTAACAAGGTGTTGGTTGGGCTTCC
>JAFGWD010000236.1 GCA_016937315.1 Rhodospirillaceae bacterium | reverse complement strand
GTGATATCTGGGGTGTCTAAATAGCCCGCCGCGAGCCCGGTTCCGCCGATGTAAAGTTCCCCCACTTCACCGATGGCAACGCGTCGCTGATGGGCGTCTAGAACCCGAAGGACGTAGCCCGGAAGGGGTGATCCGATGGGTAATTCGTCCTGTGTGGGGGGCGATAGCAAGGGGAATCCGGTGGCGTCGATGGTGGTTTCGGTTGGGCCGTACATGTTCCAAATTGTGTGCGGCTTAACGAAAGCGGCAACCTGCGCAGCCAAGTCAGGGCGCAAAGTTTCTCCCCCAAATACTGCGCGTCGCACCTTGAAGGTCAGGCCGTTGGGGATGGTGTCCAACAAGCCGTCGATCAGCGTAGGGGAGAGGTTCAGGTGTGTTACCTCCGCTTTGGATAGGGCGTTCCAAAAGGCCGAAGGGTCCAGCAACGTCAGGTATTCCGGCAACCACAGGTGTCCACCATTGGTCAACCCCAGAAAGATTTGTTGCATCCAAGGATCGAAGCTAATCGCGGCGGATACACATACGGTTTCGGGTACGTCAGGGCCGCCAAATCCAAAAGTCGTGGCGATATCGCGAATCTTACGGGAGATCATGGCATGGGTGATGGGAACCGCCTTGGGCGTGCCCGTAGAGCCGGAGGTGTGATAGATGAAAGCGATATCTGTGGGCGCGGTGGTAACGCTTGGTGGTATCGCGTCGGTGTTAGTGATCTTCTCCGTGAGAATCAGAGTGGCCTGTGCGACCTTCAGGATGTTTTGGGTGGCGGCGTGGATCAGAACGGCCTTGGCGCGGGTGGATAGCTTGGACAAGCGCTCGCTTGGTAAACGCGGGTCCAGGGGCATGACTGTTGCCCCGGCGGTCATGATGCCAAGCATGCCCGCGATCAAATCCGTTGAGGCTTCCAGGCACAAGCCGACAACGTCGCCATGACCGATGCCGTAGTTTGCTAAATGACGCGCCATTGCATTGGCGCGGGACAGCAGAGCCCCATAGGTCAAAGTGCCGTCGGGCGCGGTGACGGCGATGCGGTCAGACACTGTGGAAGCCTGTGCACGGATTCGGTGCAACAGCAGATCATCGGTGCTGAGGGGGGGGCTTGGTGGTGCGACTTCCCAGGCCGTGATGCAGGCTTCTTCGTTCGGTGAGAGACGGGGTAAGTCTTCAACGCGCACGTTGGGGTGGTGTGCAACCGCTTCCAAAAGTGTGTCAAAGCGGTCAGCAAGGCGGGTTATGGCGGCGGCATCAAAGCGGTCGGTTGCGTAATTCCAGAGCAGGCATGCCGGATCGTCGCCCTTGTCGTGACCATAGGTGACGAAACTTAAGGATACATTCGGTGTTGGGCCGAAAAAAATCCGTGGGATGCGGCACAGAAGATCATCGAAGTTCAGTGTCTGTGGAAAGTCGAGGGCATTGAAAAGTGCACAATCGAGGTTGGACAGGCTCTGAACACCAATGCCTGCAGCACGCATCCGCGACGGAGATAAGCGGATGTGACGCATATCGCGTTGTGATGTGGTGTGGATGGCGCACGTGGCTTCACGGAAGGTTATGCCATGCGTGAAGTCGGCGGAGACCGGAGTGAGCACTGCAAATTGGCCGATTGAGGCACGCTCGGTGCGGGTTTGGCGGTTGGCATGGGCGCTCAGAACGACAGGCTGATCGGTGTCTGCGACTTGTCCCAACAGAGCCAGAAACGTGGTTTTCATCAGAGATGTGGTGCTGACACCGATGGCCTTTGCGGTTTGGGCCAGGGCATCCAGACGTGCCACCGACAGGGTACGGGACAAGCAGGTTTGATGGGGGCCGTTTTTGGGCTGTGTGGAGGGGAAGGCGTTGGCGGGGCGGTCGTCTTTCAGGCGCTCCCGCCAATAGGTTAGGTCACGGGTATAAGCGAGGGTGTTGGGGTACGCGTGGTCGTCCTCCAGAAATGTACGATAAGACGGCAGAGTGACCGGCGACAATGTTTCCCCACGCCGGATGGCGTTGTAAAGGGCCTCAGTGTGGGAACATAAGATGAGGGAGCTGTATCCATCCATGACCAAATGATGATAGACGCGAACCCAACGGTGGTGGGTGGCGGACAGGCGCAACAGACGGTGTCGGGCCAGTGGGCCGTGTGTCAGATCAAAGGGTTGTTTACGGACGCTTTCGGCTTCTCTGGTGGCTTGGGCCTCGGGGTCTGACGCGGCGGTGAGGTCGATGATGGCAAAATCGAACGGCAGCGGTGCAGTGGAAAAAGACTGGACTGGGGTTGGGCCATCCATGCTGATTCGCAGACGCAAACAGTCCGCCTCTTGATCGGTGTGGCGGACGGCCGAGATCAAGGCATCGCAGTTCAGGGGGCCGATGAAGTCCAGAATATCGCTGACGTTGTAGTCGAGGTCCTCAGGGTTGGCCGCACAGTCAGCCCAGATACTGGTCTGTGGTGCCGACAAAGGAAAAGCAGGATCTTTCCTGCTGTTGACGACCATGCCCAATTCCCACACCTCTGGCTTGAATCAAGGGAGCTTTTGGCGGGGGCTTTGGCGTGCCTGCCAAGGTCCCTCGTCTTAGGGTTGGACCAAACTTGATGACCCAGCTCACTGAATGTGATGAGGAGTATAGAAGAGTTTGCTGATTTGCGGCAAGCGGTTGTCTTGGTCGTACGTGTACGTCCTAGGACGTAAACTCATAAATCCTGCCGAATTGCGTTGGTCGCCAAGGGATACAATGGCAGGGGCCGCCGCGAAGGCGATGCTGGGACATCGGTGAGCGGTGGCGACGAACCAGGGTGTTCCTTGGCGATCAACCC
>JAFGWD010000235.1 GCA_016937315.1 Rhodospirillaceae bacterium | reverse complement strand
GGGGCTCGCGGCTAAATTAGCGCCCTCACTTCCGGAAACGAGGGCCGGAGGCGCTTTTGCGCTTGTGCCGACCCCGCCCGTGGAAACATGGGCATACCGGGACAAAAACCGATAAACGTGAAGGACAATTCATGTCGAAACGTCATGCCTGTAAACACAAGATTGATCGCCGTCTCGGCGTAAACTTGTGGGGTCGTGCCAAGAGCCCGATTAACAAGCGCGAATATGGTCCGGGCCAGCATGGTCAGCGTCGCCGTAAGCCCACTGATTACGGCACCCAGTTGATGGGTAAGCAGAAGCTGAAGGGCTATTACGCCAACATTTCGGAACGTCAGTTCCGCCGTTACTATGACGAAGCCTCTCGTCGCACTGGTGATGCCGGCGAGAACCTGATCGGCATCCTGGAAAGCCGCTTGGACGCTATGGTCTATCGCATGAAGTTCGTGCCGACCATGTTTGCCGCGCGTCAGGTGGTCAGCCATGGTCACGTCAAGGTCAATGGTCGTCGTGTCAATGTTCCGTCGTATCAATTGCGTGCAGGTGATGTGGTCGAGATCCGTGAGTCCTCGAAGCAGATGGCTCTGATCCTCGAAGCCATGGAATCCGGCGAACGCGATATTCCGGACTATATCGACGTTGACCACAAGGCGATGAAGGGCACTTATGTCCGTATGCCGAAGTTGGCTGATGTGCCGTATCCGGTGTCCATGGAACCGAATCTGGTGGTCGAATTCTACAGCCGTTAATCGGCGTCGTTTTCTTCTCTCATAAATAAAAAACGCGCGGCTTGATGCCGCGCGTTCAGACTGCTGACAAACCCCTGGCATTAGCCGGGGGTTTTTGATTCAATGGGCTATGCTTAGAAAACGCGGTGCACAGCAGACAACGCTTGAGATGGTTTCGCTCGACGGCCTCGTCCCGAGAGATCACCTGCTTCGCAAGATCGATGCGGCGATCGACTTTTCATTCATCCACGACCGTTGTCGGGGCTTTATTGCCCCGACAACGGTCGGCCCCCCCTCGACCCGACGTTGATGTTCAAGGCGTTGTTCCTGGGCTACCTGTTCGGGGTTCGCTCGGAGCGTCAGTTGGTACGGGAGATCGAGGTCAACGTGGCGTACCGGTGGTTTCTGGGATTGAAGCTGACGGACGCGGTTTTCGACGCTTCGACGCTGTCGCAGAACCGGCGTCGGCGGTTCACCGATGCCTCTGTGGCGCAGGCGATCGGCCACGGGCTGGTGGATGGGCGGGTTCTCTACACCGATTCGACGCACCTCAAGGCGAACGCGAACAAGGGCAAGTACGACCTGGCGATGGTCGAGAAGTCGCGGGCTGACTACTGGGGCGACCTCGACCGGGCAATCGACGCGGAGCGAGCGCTGCACGGGCAAAAGCCGTTGAAGGAGAAACCACGGGAGCCGGAAGTGAAGGAGACGAAGGTCTCGCGCACCGACCGCAACGGCTACCGACAGTATAAATCCGATCCGTCCCGCTGCCGCAGCAGCCCAAAACATCAAGAAAATCGCAATGGTTCTCGCCCGAAACCAAGCCCCTCAGCCCGCCTGAGAGGTGCAGATCCTCTGCGCGTCGTACCTAGAACATCCAATCCTCAAAACTAAAACCAAAAACAACAAACCCCGCCAAAATCGACGGGGTTTGTCAGCAGTCTGACCCGAACACAAAGTGTTCGGGTCATGCACGGTGCAACCCTTAAAGAAAGATTTTGGGTCTTATTTCGCGCGAAGCGCGTCGACTTTGTCGATGTTGGCTTGGCCGACGGTTTTGGCGAACATGGCGATGACCGGCTTGGTCGCATCCATGAACGGCTTGCGGTTAACGGTGATGACTTCCATTTTGCCCGTCGCTTTGATTTTGTCCCAGTAGCCGTTGTCTTCTTGCTCGGAAACC
This sequence comes from Rhodospirillaceae bacterium, assembly GCA_016937315.1. Lineage (GTDB taxonomy): Bacteria > Pseudomonadota > Alphaproteobacteria > Rhodospirillales > Rhodospirillaceae > Oleispirillum. The sequence continues at coordinate 1,959 of JAFGWD010000235.1, read as the reverse complement.
TGGCGTTGCCAATCAACGGCTTCCTTAGCGGCATCCTGGATCACTTTCTGGTGCTTTGGAGACAGCTTCTTCCAGGTGATCATGGAAATCACCACCGGCTCCGGCGCATAAGCGTGAGCCGTCATGGACGCATACTTCTGCACTTCAAAGAAGCGCTTGGTGAAGATGTGGGCGGAGGGATTCTCCTGGCCGTCCACGGTGCCTTGCTGCATCGCGGAGTACAGTTCGCTGAACGCCATCGGGGTTGGTGATGCGCCCAAGGCCTTCATCATTTCGACGTAGATCTTGTTGGTCATCACGCGGATCTTCAGTCCCTTCATGTCTTCTGGGGCCTTAATCGGGTGGGCGTTGTTGGTCATGTGGCGGATGCCGTTTTCCATGTAGCCCAACAGTTTGATGCCGCGTGGTTCCAGGCCTTTACCGATTTCCATGCCGACGGTATCGAGCGAACGATAGGCATGCGGACGATCCTCGAACAGGAACGGAAGGTCGAACAGGGAAATTTGCGGCTGGAATTGGCCGAGAACGGCGGTGCCAACAAGAGCCATGTCAACGGAGCCGAACACCAAACCTTCGATCAGGTCCTTCTGTCCACCCAGCTGGGAGTTCGGGAACACCTTGACCTCAATTTCGCCACCGGACTTCTCGGACACGAGTTTGGCGAACTGGTCGGCACCCTTACCGTAGGGGTGAATGGGCTCTGCGATGTGACCGAGCTTAATAACGACCTTGGCGGCAGCAGACGCCGGACCGGAAATGGTCGCGGCCAGCAGGCACATGCCAAGAATGCTTGTGAGGCGTTTCATAAGTTCCACCCTGTTCTATTGCGATTGGGTTGTCGGCGTGCCAAGGCATCGGAAGATGAAAACCCCTGACATAGCTCAGCATCTAGACAGGAAACGCCCGGAATTTCAACCCAATTGGCGCCTCCCCCGGTGGGTAGGGGAGGGAATCGTTGTCCTCCCCGGAATGTGGGGGGGAGGTTTTTTCTTGAGCACCGAGAGTCTGGGGAGAAACGCGGAAAGAAGGCGCAAAAAGCTGTTCTCGAGTCGCAAGAATTAGAGGTGGGTTGCGGGCTGGCGCAGACGCTTCAACCTGCTGACCAATTGGTCCAACATGATGTAAAGCACCGGCGTAATGTAGAGGGTTAAGGCCTGGGAGAGAAGCAATCCACCGACCACGGTTAGGCCCAAGGGCTGGCGAGCACTGGCTCCGGCTCCGATGCCGAGGGCGATAGGCAGCGTTCCCATTAGGGCGGCCATGGTGGTCATCATGATCGGGCGGAACCGGACGAGAGCCGCTTCGGTGATGGCTTGATCTGGAGGTAAGGAATTGTTGCGTTCTTGCACGAGGGCATAGTCGATCATCATGATCGCATTCTTTTTGACGATACCGACCAGCATGATGATGCCAACGAAAGCGTACAGTGACAGGGGGATGCCAAAAAGCTCAAGGGTGATCAGTGCGCCGACCGCAGCCGAGGGGAGGCCGGAGAGGATCGTCAGCGGATGGATGAAGCTTTCGTAGAGGATACCGAGGACGATATAGACCACCACCACCGCCAACAGGAGCAAGAGACCGAGCCCCTTGGTCGAACTTTCAAAGGCTTTGGCGGTACCTTCAAAGCTGGTCTGGGTGGTGCTGGATATCCCGATGTTGCGCTGAATTTCCTCAATGCGGTTGACGGCTTGTCCAAGGGAGAGTTCATGGTCAAGGTTGAAGGACACCATAACGGCTGGCAATTGCCCCAGGTGATTGAGGGTCTGCGGCAGTACGCTGTGCGAAATTGTGGTGACTGCCGTCAAAGGCACCAGAGCGCCGGACTTGCCGCGTACGTAAAGGCGTTCCAACGCCGAGGCCTCGGTTTGGAATTTTGGCAGGAGTTCCAGGATCACCGCATACTGGTCGTTCGGCGTGTACATCGTAGAGACTTGCCGTGCCCCAAAGGCGGAGGCTAAG
>JAFGWD010000234.1 GCA_016937315.1 Rhodospirillaceae bacterium | reverse complement strand
GGGGAGCTTCACGCGAGCCGGGGACGTCCTTAACCTCAGTCAATCAGCGGTCAGCCGCCAAGTCAGTGCGCTAGAAGAAAGCCTGCGAATCCCTCTGTTCCACCGCCACGCACGCGGCCTTCTGCTGACGGAACAAGGTGAAGACCTCTATCGCACCGTGCACGACGTCTTTGCTAAACTGGCAATGGCCGAAGCCCGCCTGACCGAAAGCAAAGTCCGCCCCGAAGGCCCCTTCAAAATCACCACCACAGTGGCCTTTGGTGCCATGTGGTTGGCCCCACGCATTCGCGAATTCATCGAAGCCTATCCAGAAATTCAGGTCTCCCTGGTCCTTGACGACTCCGAATTGGATCTTGCCATGCGTGCCGCCGATGTCGGTATCCGTTTCAAGGCACCGCACCAGCCAGACCTCATCCAGCGCAATCTGTTCACCATGCAGTACCGCTTGTACGCCGCGCCATCTTATTTAAGCGCCCACGGCACCCCACAATGCATTTCCGATTTGGACGCCCACCGCCTCATCGTCTATGGCGAAGACACCCGCCCACCAATCGATAACATGAACTGGCTGCTGACTTATCAGACATCAAGCGCCGAAGGCCGGAGCCCAATCCTGCGTGTCAACAACGTCCACGGCATCCTTCAGACCGTCCGCAGCGGATTGGGCATTGGCGCTCTGCCGGACTACTTCGGGTCCGAGGTTAAGGATCTGGTTCGTGTTCTGCCAAGTCTTGAAGGACCATCCTTCGATTCTTATTTTGTCTATCCCCAGGAAATGCGCCATTCCAAGCGTGTCGCCGTGTTCCGCGACTTCTTGTTAAAGATGATCGCCACCAATTACTGAGCCCTATTGTCATAAAGCTATAACGAAAGTGGGAGATAACACCTCCTGCCATGCACAACACGCATGTCTCGACTTCCGAAAACAGGTTGGTTTCCGATCCACGTTTTGCATACAACAGGGCCCGCAAGGTCGAGGCATCCTCGGCTTTCGGTTTTCCGGTCCGGTGGCAACCTTGTTTCCAAATGCCACCACGGGTCGTTTCGACGGTCCGACGTCTCCTTGACGTGAAGCCTCCCTGTTCAAACTTTTACCCCCGGGTCCGCCCGGGGGTTTTTTCTTATCACCGACAGGTGCCAGAGGCCTCGGTTGATAACATGGGGAAACCTCTGAGCGTAGATTACTCCGCGCCTTTGGGCGTCCAACCAACCGAATACAGGTCAAAGCGTCGGTCTTTCAGATTCTGCACTGTACCCGAACGTCGTGCCTGCGCGAGAAGGTCGAGGCGAAGGTCAGCAAGAGCAACCATTTCAACGTTGGGCGTGGTATCCGCCGCAATACCGTCGCGTGCAAAGGGAAAGTCGCAGGGCGAGAGAATACAGCTCTGCGCGTACTGAATATCCATGTTATCGACCTTAGGCAGATTTCCGACATTGCCTGCAAGAACGACATAGCACTGATTCTCCACGGCACGCGCTTGGCCGCAATACCGAACCCGCAAATAGCTTTGGCGCTCGTCAGTGCAAAACGGCACGAACAACATCAACATGCCCTGGTCGATCAGATGGCGTGCAAGTTCCGGAAACTCGGAATCGTAACAGATATTGACGCCGATCGGCCCACAGTCAGTCATGATCACCGAGAGTTCGGAACCGCCTTGGATGTTCCACCAGTACCGTTCGTTGGGCGTCGGATGGATCTTCGCTTGACGGTGAATCGAACCATCACGCAAACAGACATAGCAAACATTCTGGATGTCGCCATTGTCTTCACGAGTCGGGTGTGAACCTCCAATGATGTTGATGTTGTAGTTCACAGCAAGTTCCGAGAGCATCTTCTTTAATGGCTCGGTGTATTGAGTGAGGTGTGCAATCGCATCCGCTGCCGGTATCTGTTCGTTCTCGATGGAAAGGAGTTGCAGACTAAACAGCTCAGGCAGGACCGCGAAGTCTGCCTTATAGTTCGCCAACGCATCGATAAAAAACTCGACCTGCTGCGTGAACTCCTCGAACGAAGAAATCCGGCGTTGCTGGTACTGAATCACGCCGACGCGAACAGTATCGGGAAGCTGTCCACGCTGCTGGGTGGTGAGCAAATTCGATTCCGTGCGACGTGGATTGCGCCAGACCAAATGTGCGGCATAGCCCTTCGATGCCGGATCAAAAGGCAGGTACTTCGGCAAAACGCCATGAAGCTCGAAACCATTGCGAAGCTGGAAGGACAGCACCGTATCCCGCAATCGTTTATCGACGACCGCCGCGACGTAGGATTCCGCTGATTTGATGCTGTTCCACCGCCGCGCCAGACCGGGAATCCGACCGCCGAACACAATCCCCTTGAGATTGAGACCAACCGCCAAGGCCTTACGCGCATTATAGAGGCGCTGACCAATGCGTAGACCGCGATGGGCTGAACCGACGCAGACTTCCATACCGTACAACCACTCGCCATCTGGATTATGGCGCGAAGCATAACCATTCCCCGTGATCTCAGACCAGGTGTGACGCTGGAAGGCGGATGCCTCGTCAGTTCGGAACGTCGCACAATAGCCGACCACGGCATCCTGATAGACGGCAACGAACTGTCCCGCAGGAAAGACATTCATATGCCCACGGAGTTGGTCCGCCGTATACGACAGTTTCTCATCGTAGACCCTCAGGCAAAGCCGAAGAATATTAGGAATATCCTTCGGCACGGCATTACGCACGATCAACGTCGGTTTCGCGTCGGTGGTCTTGATGTCGTTCATGGAACGTAAAATCCTGATCTATTGCAGACGGGACGCAGACTTCGCGAATCCCTTGGGAGGATTCTTTCCACGACTATACGGCAACCTGGGGCCCTCCACGAGAAACGCCCACATTTTACGCCCTTTGACGCCAAACCTCCCTGTCCAACCCTTCGCCCCCGAGGCCGCCAGGGGGCTTTTGGGGGATCAATGGCCGCTAAACACCGGCTTACGTTTCGCAGCAAAGGCAGCAACACCTTCCAATCCATCCTGTGTGCGGCTCAACGTTGAGATCTGGCGGCTTTCCCGCGCCATCTGGCTTTCCAGCGTGTCATTGGTCGCCGCCGCCAACAGCGCCTTCACACCGCCATAGGCCAAGGTCGGACCGGCAGCCAAACGTAGTGCCAACGTCTCAACCTCGGCCATAAGGTCGGCGGCAGGGACCACACGATTGACGATCCCCCACTCCAGCGCTTGTTCTGCGCTCAACAGCGGATTGTTCAGGTACAAATCCATGGCACGACGCGGGCCTATCAGCCGCGACAAGAAATAGGTCGAGCCCCCATCCGGCGATAACCCAATTTGCGTGTAGGCGCTGGTAAAACGGGCGGTCTCCGCCGTAATCGCCAGGTCACATCCAGCAACCAAGCTCAGCCCCGCGCCCGCAGCAATGCCATTCACCGCAGCAATCACCGGCGCATTCATCGCCGCAAAACGCGACACCGCCAAGTTCAAGTGACCCGTGATATCCTTCAAAAAGACATCCACCGTCGCTGGGTCAGATGCAAACGCGGCCACGTCCCCACCCGCACAAAATGCTTTTTCCCCCGCACCCGTCAACACCACGGCACGAACGGCGGGATCACTGCCACAACGGTTAGCCACCTCCGCCAACAAACGCGCACACGGCAAATCCAACGCATTGAACGCCTGCGGACGATTGATCGTAATCCACGCGACGGAATCACGCACATCAACGAGAACAGGTTCGCCAGTCATTTTGTCTCCCCCTTTGTTATCTCCTTTGGTGATACGCCCCACACCCGGCATAAGACAAGGGAGAACGCCTCTTAACGTCTGGTGCAACGGCATCAATCTCCGTATTCTCGGCAACATGCCGAACACCACAATAATCTCCCGGCTGCGTAAAGCGGCGATTGTTATCACCCTGCTCGTCCTCGCCGGACCACCTGTGGCTCTGGCCCTGTTTCGCATCCTGCCAGTGCCGATCACGCCGTTGATGATTATCCGTCGGTTCGAAGGCCACGGCCTGTCACAGGACTGGGTTAGCCTGTCCAATATCTCTCCCCAAATGCGAGCAGCAGTGATCGCGGCGGAGGACAACCGTTTTTGCCGACATTACGGCTTCGACTTCGGTGCCCTGCAAGACGCGGTGGAAAACTGGGATGCCGGACGACGACCACGCGGAGCGTCCACCCTCTCCATGCAAACCGCCAAGAACCTACTGCTGTGGCCAGGACGCAATATCGTACGCAAGGCTCTGGAAGCCTACGTCACCATATGGATGGAGATCTTGTGGCCGAAGCCCCGTATCGCCGAAGTTTACTTGAACATCGCGGAATGGGGACCCGGCATTTATGGTGCTGAGGCCGCCGCACGCCACCATTTTGGCATCTCGGCGGCCCACCTCAATCGACGGCAAGCCGCCCGCCTTGCTGCCGTCCTGCCCAGTCCTCTCTATTGGTCTCCCTCGCGCCCCACCGCCGCCATTGCCGCCCGCGCCCGCATCCTGGAACACCGGATGACGCAGCTTGGGCCTGAATTTCTGGGATGCATCGGCGGTAAACCATAAGGGAAAGACACCCTTCCGCGCAGAACTGACGGCTCTACGCCCCCAACAGATCGGCAGTCTTCGCCGTTAATGCCCCAATCAAATCCGCCGGAGCGAGTTGAGCCTGCAAGCCACGCTGACCACCATTGACGAACACAGTATCAAAGGTCAGCGCACTGGCATCCACCGCCATCGGAACGCGGCGCTTCTGCCCCAGCGGGCTGATGCCACCGACATGATAGCCGGTCAGACGTTCGGCAGCGGTGGGAACCATCATCATCGCATGTTTGGCACCGAACAGAGCCGCCACTTTTTTCAAGGCGGCTTCCCGATCCGATGGGATGAGAACGCAAACCGGCTTACCATCAGCCTCCATCATCAAGGTCTTGAAGACGCGGGCAGGATCCACACCAATGGCTGCGGCGGCCTGCATGCCGACCCGTTCGTCGCCTGGGTTATAGTCATAGACAGCCAAGGTATACGCGATACCCAGCATATCGAGGGCGCGGGTCGCTGGAGTGGTTTTTGCCATGATTTAAGCCAAACGCAACCGCGCAAGATCTGGGATTGGCGTCAAAGCGTAGCCATCGGCGGTCAACCCTTCACGGACCAAACGTGCTGTTGCCAAGGCTTCTGGCCCATCACCATGAACGCAGATGCTATCCACCGGCGTTTCAATACGTCCGCCCGCCAACGGGAACAACGCCTGCTCGCGAACCATGCGTAAAACGTGTTCCTGAGCGGCCTGCGGATCGTGAATCATCGCGCCCGGCTGACCACGCGATACCAACTGACCATCAGAGGCATAAGCCCGATCCGCGAAAATTTCGATGGCCATGCTTAGGCCCGCCGCGTCCCCGGCTCGCGCCATGGCGGAACAGGCCGGAGCCAGAAAAATTAAGGTCTTGTCCACTGCCGCAATGGCCCGCGCAATCGCCGTCGCCAAAGCATCATCAGCAGCGGCAATATTGCTGAGCGCTCCATGGGGCTTAACGTGGGTGACACGCCCCCCCGCAGCAGCAGCAACCGCCTGTAACGCACCGATCTGCACCACCACGAAGGCCTCAACCTCCGACGCCGAAAGTGCCATGCGCCGCCGCCCAAACCCCTGCAAATCGGGAAAACCTGGATGAGCACCAACACTAACGCCGTTTTGAAAAGCCAATCCCACGGTTTCACGCATCACCAAGGGATCACCGGCATGGAAACCACACGCAACGTTGGCGGAGGTCACCACGGTCAACATCGCCGGATCGTTGCCCATGCTGTACGCACCAAAGCTTTCGCCCATATCCGCATTCAAATTGATCTGTTTGACCATCATCAGACGTCCTTAACGCTCGTTCAATCTAAGGTGACCGCCATCGCCGCAAAGCCGCTCAACCGCGCTTCGAAAGCGCGTGCGGCGGCTTCCGCCTCCGCCACCGAAACCGGGGCAAAACAGACCTCCGTCATGGGCTTTAAGCGTGCAAAACGCGGCAGATCGGCGGAAATCACCGCACCAATCTTGGCATAACCACCAACCGTTGCACGATCACACAACATAACGATGGGTTCACCGGAGCCCGGAACCTGAATCGCCCCATGAACCATACCGTCGGAAGCAATGTCCGCGCCAAATCCTTCCGCAAAGGTCAACGGTGTTCCACCGATCAAACGTTTCCCCATACGATCAGACTGTGGCGATATTTTATAGGTTTCCGCAAAAAAGCGTGAGACTCCCTCGGCGTCGAAGTGATCATCCTGCGGCCCCAGAAGAACCCGAAACGCGCCCTCACCATCCACCGGCACCTCGGGCAAGGCGCGATCCATCCCAGCCACATCCACGGCGACGCCCACCGGCAAGACATCGCCGGTTTTTAACGACCGTCCCGCGAACCCACCCAGTTTTGCCCGTGCATACGTGGACCGGCTGCCCATCACCACCGGCACATCAATGCCGCCGGCAAAGCACGCATAGCCAACCGCCCCCCCCACCGTCGGCCCCAAGGCCAAGCGGTCACCCGGAAGTAAAGTCACAGTCCGCCAAGGAGAAAGCACCGTGCGCGTTCCATCGACACGCATTAAGGTTCCTCCGCCAGCCGCCAGTGCCAGCCGAACCGGTTCATCTATGGCTTCCACCTCCGGACCGAGAATCCAATACTCCAGGGCGGCCGCACCATCGGGATTGCCCAACAAGCGATTGCCAAGCCGATAGGAAAAGGCATCCGCCGCGCCTGCTGTCGGGATGCCCAAAGCTTGCAGACCATAACGCCCACAATCCTGCACCAGAGTCAGCGGACCAGAGCGATGAATACAAATCTGTGCCATCTCTCAGGCCTCCCGCCGCAAAGCCATCACATCGAAAACGCCGGCTTCCGCCTCGGCCTGCATGGCGGCATAGGTGGTCGTATCAATGGCACGAAACCGCACACGATCACCT
>JAFGWD010000233.1 GCA_016937315.1 Rhodospirillaceae bacterium | reverse complement strand
GGGGAGGAAACAAAGTCCTTCTCTTCCTTGGAAACCCTGTTGAACACCCTTCTGGAGGCTCACGTCGAACGCAAAACCACGCTGATTGCCTTAGGCGGCGGCGTCACCGGCGACCTCACCGGCTTTGCTGCGGCGATTCTGTTGCGCGGTATCGACTTCATCCAGGTCCCCACCACCGTTCTGGCGCAAGTTGACAGCGCCGTCGGGGGCAAAACTGGCATTGACACGCCACAAGGCAAAAACTTGGTCGGCAGCTTCCACCAGCCGCGCCTGGTCCTGGCCGACACCGACACCCTGGCCACGCTGCCCCGCCGCGAGCTTTGCGCCGGATATGCCGAAATCGCCAAGTACGGCCTGATTGATCGTCCCGACTTCTGGTCCTGGTTGGAAGCTAACGGCACCAAAATCATCGGTGGCGAGACTATCACGACAGCAGAATGCGACGCCGCACGCGCCTACGCAATTGCCGAAAGCTGCCGCGCCAAGGCGGCCATCGTCGCCCGCGACGAAACCGAAAGTGGCCCCCGCGCCTTGCTGAACTTGGGCCATACCTTTGGCCATGCCTTGGAAGTTCTCTGTGGTTTTGGCGACCATGTGCGCCATGGCGAGGCGGTTGCCATCGGCATGGTGATTGCCTTTGCCTTGTCGGAAAAACTCGGCCTTTGCCCTCCGGGCCGCGCATCACGCATTGCCACACATTTGCGGCGCATCGGCCTGCCGGTTTCGCCTTTGGAAATCGACCATCCCTTCACCGTCAATGACCTGTGGAGCGCCATGCAAGGCGACAAAAAGGTCGCAGACGGGCGCATTGCCTATGTCTTGGCCCACGATATCGGCAAGGCCATGGTGACCCGAGACGTTGCACCAGAAGCGGTGCGCGAGGCCCTGGCGGATGCCTTGAGCGGGAACACCACACGATGATCTGGAGCCTTGCCGCAATTTTCGTTCTGCTCTTTCTCTCGGCATTCTTTTCCGGAGCGGAAACCGCCTTGACCGCAGCCTCTCGCCCCTTGATGCGAGAATTGCAAAAACAGGGTAATCGTCGCGCCTGTCTGGTCAATGACATGGACCGGCACCGCGACCGCCTGATCGGTACCATTCTATTAGGCAACAACGCGGTCAACATCAGCGCCTCGGCTCTGGCAACCAGCCTGCTGATTTCCTGGTTCGGAGAGGCCGGAATCGCCTTTGCCACTCTGGGCATGACTCTTCTGGTTCTGATCTTCTCGGAAATCCTCCCCAAGACCTATGCGATTCGCAACGCCAACACCGTTGCCCTCACCGTTGCACCCATTATGCGGGTTCTGACCACTGTGTTGGCACCGTTGATGGTCGGCTTGAATGCATTGATCAGCCTGATTCTGAAGCTGTTCGGAGTCCGGGAAGCCGAAAAGTCCTTAGCCCAACACCTGACCGAACTCCGCGGGGCCATTGAACTGCACACCGAAGAACAGGACGAAGTGCGCCACGAACGCGCCATGCTGAAAAGCGTTCTGGAACTTGCGGATGTCGATGTCGGCGAGGTCATGACCCACCGCCGCGACTTGGTCACCATCGACCTGGACACTCCAACCGACAAAATTATTGCCGAGGTCCTTACCAGCTCTTTCACCCGCATTCCTTTGTTCCGAGACAACCCGGACAATATCGTTGGCGTTCTCCACGCCAAGGCCTTGTTCCGTGCGGTGCAGGCACATCAAGGTGCCATCGAAACCTTGAATGTCGAAGAACATGCGACCAAGCCTTGGTTTATCCCCGCCACCACTTCGCTTTTGGACCAGTTGCAATCCTTCCGCACTCGGCGCGAACATTTCGCAATTGTCGTTGATGAATATGGCTCGCTTTTGGGAATCGTGACGTTGGAAGATATCCTGGAAGAAATCGTCGGCAACATCGACGACGAACATGATATCGTAATTGGCGGTGTACGCGCACAGGCTGACGGAACCTTGGTCATCGCGGGAGATGTCACCATTCGTGACCTAAACCGAGAATTCGAGTGGTCCCTCCCTGACGAAGAAGCCACAACTCTGGCCGGCTTGGTCATCCATGAAAGCCAACGCATCCCGGAACCAGGTCAAGTCTTTCGTTTCCACGGGTTCCGCTTTGAAGTTTTAAGGCGGCAGAAAAACCGCCTGATTAGTCTACGAATCACGCCCCCCGAGACGGGCGGACGATGATGGAGGGTGCCGCGCCAAAGCATTACGCCGGCGTCGCGGATGCGGGTCTGTTTCCTCCCCCGTACGGACTTTTTTTTAAAAAACACGACCGGGACAACAAATACCCGGGGCGTCGTCAATTGGGAGATTCACGCCATGCCACGTTCCATTGCCAGCGTGATCGCGGAACGAGTTTTCTTCACCCTGCCCAGCACCGCCACAGCCCGTGAGGCCGCCCACTATCTGGCGGACAAGGACGTTGGTGCCGTTGCCATCGTCGATGATGGCATGCTGCAGGGCGTCCTTTCAGAACGCGATCTGGTTTTCCGTGTCATTGCCGGGGGAGCCGATGCGGACATCGTCCGCACGGCCGACATCATGACCCGCGACCCCATTACCGTGCAGGCGGCAGAATCCCTGTCGCACGCATTGGCGGAAATGCGGGACCGCAAATTCCGCCACCTACCGGTGATGGATGGCGAAACTTTGGTCGGTATGATTTCCGTGCGTGACCTGTTCGCCGCAATGAAGGCCGAATTGGAACACGATTTGACCGAACGCGAGACCATGATCTTCGGCATGCCGCTGTAAACACACTGATCCGTCCGCCGCGCCCGCGCGGCGGACTTAACCTTCCCGCAAAAAGCTTTTTTCCAATATGTCTCTCTCCTCTCCTGTTCCACGCAGCCTCATCCACGAACGCGCCATCACCTGCCGTGGGTATTTGCGAGATGATGGCTTGTGGGACGTCGAAGGCACATTCTCCGACACAAAAACGGCGACATACCATGATGGCGACCACGGCGCGATCCCTGCGGGTGTCCCCCTACATGGCATGCGATTACGCATCACCATCGACGCAACGGCAAAAATCCACGAAGCCGAAGCCGAAATCGGTCACGCCCCATTTTCCATTTGCCCCATCGTTGCACCACTGGCATCTCGCTTGGTCGGTCTGTCCATCGGCAAGGGCTTCATGGCCGAAGCACGACGCATTATGGGAGGCACCAAAGGCTGCACCCATGTTTTGGAACTTTTAGGAGAGGTGGCGGGAACCGCGTTTCAGACCCTGCATGATGTTCGCAAGAAAGAAACCAATGCAACCGACCACCCAGAACGGCGGCCACTGATCATTGACACTTGTCATGCACTCCGCGCCGACGGCCCCGTGGTGCGACAACTCTGGCCCACGTTTGCACAACCTGGAAACGCCAAGACGAACACTTAAAAAGAGAATATCCCGTCGCATTTTGCACAGGATACCTTCTCGATAACCAGCCCTTTTCCGGCAACGTCGGGGAAAGACCGCGCCATCAAGATCGCTTAATCAACACCTAAGCGGTTCATAAGATGCAGGCTAACGCGCTTTCCATGCCCTGCCGTGGTGTGCCCCTCATCCGTTGCGGCGGCACGATAATACATCAGGATAAAGACACGCGTTGCTGCGGTCAGGCTGGATAAGCCCCGACGGTCGTCGATCAGAGAACACAACTCATGCACGGTCATGTCTTCCCGACGACAGATTTCCCGCAGTGCCTCCCACATTTCCTGTTCGAGGCGCATGCTGGTTCGGCGGCTGTTTACGGTGACGTTTCTGTTGGATAGCGTGTTCATGATCCGTCATTCTTCACTTTGATCGGCACCGATAGATAATCATATTGATCGACCGCTTTGCAACCATATAGTTAGGACAGATCTAAAATGACATGTTTTGATTGTCCTTTTTGCCCACAAAAAGCATTCGCGCCAAGCCCCTTGCAGCCTTGGCACCGTCACTCATTTCTCCCCGCCTCAATCTCGGCGGCGGCCCAATGGGCAGCCTCCTCCCCAAGGAAACGCCACAAGCCTTTTTCTGTCTTACCGCCAGCATCACGGGTATGTCCACCCATACCAGCACCGCAACGCGTAGAGAATTCCACCCTCCTACCTTGCATGGCTGCAAGCGAATGCGCATAGTAGGGCCATGAAAACGATTCGACGCAGCAAACGTTACCTCGGCGACCGCCCGGAGGATACGGCACCGCCGTGTGCACACCCAGGCTGCACAAATAAAGGCGTCTATCGCGCCCCATGTGACCGCATGCTGAAAGACTATCTGTGGCTGTGCCTGGATCACGTCCGCGCCTACAATCAGGCGTGGGATTTTTATGCCGGATTGAGCCAAATCGAGATTGAGCAGGAGATTCGCCACGACACTGTTTGGCAGCGCCCAACATGGCGCTTGGGAGAGAAAGACGCCGCAACCGCACGGGCTTTTCATGCCAGAAAAGCCCACATACATGATCCGTTTTCGGTCTTCGGAGATGCCCCAGAAGCCAACACGAACACCCGTAAAAAACCTGCTGCGCCCCCTGGATCTCTGGCCCATGCCATGGAAATTCTGGATTTAGACTTTCCTTTGACGCGACAAGCTCTAAAAATACGTTACCATGCGCTCGTCAAAGAGCATCACCCAGACCGACATGGTGGAGACAAAAGCGCCGAAGAGCGTCTAAAAATCATCAACGAGGCTTACGCCACACTGCGACAACACCTCAACACGGATGCGCGGAAAACAGCGGTTTAGAACCCAACCCTCCTGCGCGACAACAACGGACATTATTACGAAAAATGACCCAGGAGCAGATATCAGACGCCACCCCCGACCAACCGGACACCACGGTTTCGGTCCGCGAGGTTTTCGCCATTGACAGCGACCTGGTGGTCCCCGCTTTCCGCCACCCCACAGAGCATGTCCCTGACGTCGATGACACCTATTGTTTCGACCCCACCACCACGCTCGCGGTCCTGGCCGGTTTCGCCCACAATCGCCGCGTCATGATCCAGGGGTATCACGGCACCGGAAAATCCACCCACATCGAACAAATTGCCGCGCGTTTGAACTGGCCCTGCATTCGGATCAATCTGGACAGCCATGTTTCGCGCATTGACCTGATCGGCAAGGACGCCATTGTCCTGAAAGACGGCAAACAGATTACCGAGTTCCGAGAGGGTATTCTTCCCTGGGCACTGCGTCGCCCAATGGCCTTGGTCTTTGACGAATATGACGCGGGTCGCCCTGACGTGATGTTCGTGATCCAGCGGGTCCTGGAAGTCGAAGGACGCCTGACACTCTTAGATCAAAACACGGTGATTCAACCTCACCCCTGTTTCCGCCTGTTTTCCACCACCAACACGGTGGGATTGGGTGACGCTACCGGGCTTTACCACGGCACCCAACAGATCAACCAAGGTCAGATGGACCGCTGGAACATCGTCGCCACCCTGAATTACCTGCACCCAGAGCGAGAAGAAGCCATCGTCCTGCGTAAGCTGTCTGGTTATGACAGTGTGGAAGGCAAAAAGACCCTGGAATCCATGGTTGCAGTGGCCGGATTGACGCGGTCAGGATTCATCAATGGCGACGTTTCCACCGTGATGAGCCCACGGACAGTCTTGACTTGGGCCGAAAACGCCGAAATCTTCGGCGGCGACACAGGATTGAGTTTCCGCCTGACCTTCCTGAACAAGTGCGATGAATCTGAGCGTCCCCTGGTAGCCGAATACTACCAACGTTGTTTTGGTAAGGATTTGCCGGATTCCGCCTTCGGCGTACCGTCCATGAGCCTGTCATCACGGCAAGTGTGACGCCATGAGCCCCGTCAATCCGCTGCCCGACGACGCGGAGATCATCGAAACCTTCAAACGCGCCACAGCGGGCTGTGTGCGTGCGTTGTCTGGTCGGCCAGATGTTGAAGTCGGCTTTGCCCCCGGCACCGCCGCCACGTCCTCAGGTGAACGAGTTCAACTG
>JAFGWD010000028.1 GCA_016937315.1 Rhodospirillaceae bacterium | reverse complement strand
GCATCACGTTGCCGTCAAACCGGTACTCTATGGTGCCATTGCCGCACAGCTTGCCGGCATCCCCATGGCGGTCAACGCCATGATTGGCCTCGGCTTCCTGTTCATCAACCAAAGCCGCAAAATCAGCCTGATGCGACGTTTGGTGATTTGGGTGCTCCGTTTGACTCTGGACCGTCCGGGATCTCGGCTTCTGGTGCAGAATCCCGATGACGCAGAAACCTTTACGTCAGTTGGCGTGATCTCTCCCAAACGAGTCGTGCTCATCCCCGGCTCTGGCGTCGATGCCACCCACTTTCTTCCCCAACCGGAACCAAGCGGGGACCGCATCATCGTCAGCGTGGTTTCTCGGATGCTGTGGGACAAGGGGATCGGCGAAACCGTCGAAGCCGCCAAGATCCTGCACACACGCGGCCTTGCCGTAACCATCCGCCTGATCGGCGACGTTGACCCCGCCAACCCACAAAGCATCCATCCCGCGACCTTGTGCCTGTGGAACGCCGATGGCCTGATCGAGTGGAAAGGTCACAGCTCCAACATCGCAGCCGTCTGGGCGGAAAGCCATATCGCGCTCCTTGCCTCTTACCGCGAGGGCATGCCGAAAAGCCTTCTGGAGGCCGCAGCCTGCGGGCGTCCCTTGATCACCACCGATGCACCGGGATGTCGTAACCTTGTCCAGGATGGTGAAAACGGATTGGTGGTGCCGGTGAAGAATGCCGCAGCCCTCGCCGATGCCATTGCCACACTGGCCATGGACGCAGACTTGCGCCGTCGAATGGGGGCCGCCGCACGCCACCGCATCGAAACCATATACGCCGACCCGGTGATCGAAGAGGCTGTGGGCAACCTCTATCGCACCTTACAAATCACGGAAACCCCGGCATGACCGACAGCCTATTGTTTGGCTTTTCTTTCGTCGGCTCCGTGGCCGCCACCGCCCTTGCCCTATGGTATCTGCGGTCGCGGCAGATTCTCGACACCCCCAATCACCGCAGCAGTCATGCCGTGCCAACCCCACGCGGCGCAGGATTGGCTCTTACCCCCCTGATTCTCATAAGCTTCGGCGTCTGGTTCGCCACCCACGGCGCAATCCTATCAGATTGGGCGATGCTGGCCGGAATCACTCTTTTGGCAGTGATTTCCTGGATCGACGACCGCCGCACGCTGTCTCCCGCGCCCCGTTTTGCCGCACAGATCCTCGCCGTTGCCGGCGTTTTGTCCGTCATGCCCGCCAGCACCATCACCGGCGGACTGCTGCCTTCAATCCTGGAAAAATTGCTGCTTGGGCTGGCATGGGTGTGGTTCGTCAACCTGTTCAACTTCATGGATGGCATCGACGGAATCACCGGGATCGAGACCCTTTGCATTGGCGTTGGCCTGCTATTGGCCGCGCCTGGGGCGGTTGCCTCTGGTCTCTTGGCTCTTCTGGCAGGCGTTACCCTGGGTTTTCTGACTTGGAACTGGCACCCGGCAAAGATCTTCCTCGGTGATGTAGGGAGTATCCCCTTAGGGTACCTTCTGGGTTATTTTTTGCTGTCCGCAATCCCTGCCACATCCCACGGCTGGGCCATCGCCCTGATTCTTCCCGCCTTATATTGGTCAGACGCCACCATCACCCTGCTGCGACGCGCTCTGACGGGAAAAGCCATTTGGCGGGCACACCGCGAACACTTCTATCAACGCGCCACCCAAGGCGGATGGTCACATGCTCAGGTCAGTTTGCTGCTGCTGGCGGGGAATCTCTGCCTCATCGGCATGGCGTGGTTCGCAACGGCAGTCAATCCGTGGCTGGCTCTGGCCGGAACAGGAGGCATCACAGCCTTGATCCTGGTCTTGTTCCAAGTGAAATATCAGAATATGAGCAATAAATAATCCACCCGAACGGCTTTTTCTTCCGAGACATGGCGGATGGGTGTACCTTCACGCCGCTTTCGGTTGTTTCTTTTCATGTAGGCCTTCATGCGTCTGTCACGCAAACATATCGTTTATATCCATGACCTTGTCATGGCGGCGCTGACTCTGCCTCTTGCTTTGTACCTGCGCCTCGACGTCCAGGCTTTTGACCACTTTCCACGCTATGTCCTGGTCGGGATGATCGGAGTCTTTGTCGGGCTGGCCGCAATCTCCTTCCGCAGCCAAAAGATGTACCACGGCATCTGGCGCTACGCCTCGGTGAACGACCTTTTGGCAATCGTCCGTGGCACAACTCTCTTGATAACGATCTTCACCCTGGCCCTGTTCCTGTACAACCGCTTGGAAGGCATGCCGCGTTCCACACCGTTTATCGCGTGGTGCGTTTTGCTGCTTTTGCTGGGCGGGCCACGTTTTGCCTATCGCTTTGCCAAAGACCGCCATTTCAATGGCATGTCCCACGCCTCGCGACGCGCCCAGATCCCGGTTTTGCTGGTTGGTGCTGGTGATTCCGCTGATCTTTTTATCCGCGCCATGGAAAGCAATCCCGCAGCCAACTATCGCGTTATCGGCATCGTTGGCGAGACCATGTCTCGGGTTGGACGCCGCATCCGTTCCGTCGAAGTCATGGGCACCATCGATGATCTTGCCGATGTGGTTGAACGTCTGACCACAGACAACACACGGCCGCGCCGAATTATCCTGACCAAAGATACCTTCGACGGCGAGGTGGTCACACGTCTGCTGGAAGAAGCCCAAACCCTGGGCATCGACTTGTCCAGATTGCCGCGTCTGGACGACCTCCGCACCGCACTGACAGATCAAAGCTTCGACCTCAAACCCGTTGCCATTGAAGACCTGCTGCAACGCTCGCAAACCGTTCTCGACCAGGACAGTATGGCCGCCTTCATCCGAGGCCGACGGGTCTTGATTACCGGCGCAGGGGGGAGCATCGGCAGCGAACTGGTGCGCCAGATCGCGAGCTTTGGTCCTGCCGAAATGACCTTGGTTGAAGCCTCTGAATTCGCCCTTTACACCAT